>RFJF01000348.1 GCA_003695455.1 Chloroflexota bacterium | reverse complement strand
GACCGCCCCATCTTCGACCAGCTCTTTCCCCTTTATTTTGGCAACGACGAGCCGCCGCTGCTTAACATCAACCAGGAACTGTCGCCGGAGGAACAGCAAATGTTGCAGCAGGCGTTGCGCGCTTTGCTGCAACAACTCCGCCGCCAGCAGCAGGGCCAGGGCCAGCCCCAACCGGGACAATCGCGCGGCCGGGCACAGCCAACCGGCGAACAGCTTTCCAACCTGATGCAGCTTTTGCAGGCCCTGCTCAACGGTCAGAATTTTGACTCGCAGCAGCTTGACCGGGCCGGTGAGCAGGCCGGGCTGCCGCGCGCTTCTCGCCCCTACCAGGAACGGGCCGCCATGCGCTCGATGATGCGCCAGTTGGGAATGGAACTGCTGCGCCAGTTGATGCAGCAGTTGCCGGATGTGCTGCGGCAGTTGGGCATGGGGCAGGAGGCTATTGAGCAGTTGATGCAGGATATGGAAGCCAACCGCGATGCGCTGGCCGACCAGATTGCTCAGCATGTGGGCCAGTCTGTGGCGCGGCGGCGCAGTGAGGAGTACCAGCGCCAGCGCCGCGAGGGGCATGATTTGATGCACCGCCCCTTTGACCGGCTCAACGAGCAGGAAGCCAAATTGCTGCGCGATGAAATTCGGCGGCTGGTGGCCCAATTGCGCAGCCGGGCCGCCCTGCGCCGCAAGCGCGCCAGCAGCGGCGTACTCGATTCCAAAAAGACGTTGCGGGCCAACCTGCGTTACGGCGGCGTACCGCTGGAACTCAAATACAAAAATCGCCAGCTCAAACCCAAACTGGTGCTCATTTGCGATATGTCCACCAGCATGCGCAGTGTGGTCAGCTTTTTACTGCGCATCATTTACGAATTGCAGGACCAGGTCAGCAGCACCCACTGCTTTGGCTTTGTGAGCGACCTGGGCAGCATCACCGAGGATTTTGCGGCTCACCCCCCGGAAAGGGCGCTCGACATTGTGCTGGATCGGCCCGATTTGCAGCCCGGCTACTACAGCACCGATCTGGGTAACGCGCTCAACACGCTGATGCAGCGTTACGCCGGCACCATTGATCACCGCACCACCGTTATTTTTGTGGGCGACGCCCGCAACAACTTCCGCGACCCCCGGCTGGATTTGATGGAACAAATTCAGCGCCGCAGCAAGCAGATTATCTGGCTCAACCCGGAGCACCCCAGCCAGTGGGGCAGCGGAGACAGCGATATGCCCAAATACCTGCCCACCGCCGCCGCCGTCCACCCCGTGAGCAACATGGCCGAACTGGCCGCCGCCATTGACCGGTTGCTGGTTGCCGGTTAGCCCCCTGTAAAATACGGTAGACGGTAGGCGGGACATCCCTATGCCCGCCGGACACCCGGCATGGGGATGCCGGGATTGCCCCGACTTTTCTGAAACCAGAGATCAGGAGTCATTGGAGGGGGGTGCAGCTGTAGTAGAGACGCCCAATTTGGACGTCTCTACCTTTTGCCACCTGCTGCCTGCTGAATTTTCATCCCCGTTGCCGCCTCGCCGGGCACTGTTCGGCACTCCGCCATAACTCCCTAAAATTCCTCTAACTATTTTCATGTGAATCTCCGATGTGTTTTTTATGGCATTGCCCCGCTAAGTTGTGTATCATAGAGCGGACATAAAAATTTTTTATGGTCTCAACTCCATCTCCGCACACCTTGCCACGCCACCAGACAACTTGCACCTCTTCTTCCGCGGGACGGGAGAGGGGGATTTCGGAATAATTCAGATGAACATGCCACCTGTTCATCACCGGCGGTTATTGCTGTGTGCCAATTTTCCGTTATCCCCCTCAACCAAAATTGGGGAATTGTACTGAATACCGGCTGGAGACAGTAAATGGAACCTGTGAATTTGCTCGATAACATCACGCTCGAAACCACCGTGGCTGCCACCCCCGACCAGGTGTCGGCAGAGTTGGCCGGCGAAGCCGTGATTCTGGACGTGAAATCCGGAATGTACTACGGACTGAACCCGGTCGGCGTGCGAATTTGGGAACTTATTGCCAATCCGTGCCGTGTGAGCGATGTGAAAGCGGTACTGCTGGATGAGTACGATGTTGACCCGGACCGCTGCGAGCGCGATTTGCTGGCAATTTTAAAGAAATTATCTGACAAAGGGCTGATTGAAGTGAAAGATCAAGCCCATGCGTAATTTGTTTTTTCCGCCGATTTTGAGCCGCGGTTTTATGCTGAAAACGCTGGCGCTGGTCTGGCTGGTACGGCTGGGCCTGTGGTTGCTGCCGTTTCAGCTTACCCGCCGCCTCACCCGGCGGCTGGCCCGCCCCGCCACCCAATTTACCGGCTGGCCCGCCGCCGAACAAATCGGCTGGGCCGTAGAAGTTGCCGGCCCGCTTGTGCCCCGCGCCACCTGTTTAACGCAGGCGCTGGCCGCGCAAATTTTGTTGCGCCGCTACGGCCATCCGGCTTCGTTGTGCATTGGCGTAGCTCGCGGGCGGGACAAAACCTTCGAGGCACACGCCTGGGTTGAGTGCGGCGGCGCAGTGGTTATTGGCGGAGAAAACATTGACCTGACGCAGTACACCGTGCTGCCGTCACTGGAGGCCGCCCAATCATGAGTGGTATTTTCGGCCTCTACCAATTTAACGGGGAACCGGCAGACCCCGGTCTGCTGGATAAAATGGATCGGTCACTGGCCCACCGCGGGCCGGATGACTGCGGCGTGTGGCTGCACGGTGGCACGGCACTGGGACACCGAATGCTGCACACCACGCCGGAATCCCTGCGAGAAACCCTGCCGTTGGCCAACGCCTCCCACACCCACATCATCACCGCCGACGCCCGAATTGACAACCGCGCCGAACTTCTGCCGCGGCTGGGTTTCTCGCAGCACCCGTCCACCAGCG
>RFJF01000026.1 GCA_003695455.1 Chloroflexota bacterium | reverse complement strand
GGGCGGCGCGCAGCCAGAAAACCAGCACGGCAATCACGGCTACGGTGGTCAGCGTGGCGGCAATAATGCTGCCCCACAGCCACGGCTGTTTCAACACCGACAGCGTGCCGCTGATTGCGCCGGAGGGCGCGCGCGCGGGTTGGTGGGGGCCGGCGGTGGCGGCGTTCTCCTCGAACTGGGCCGTGAGCGTGGGCAGTTTTGACGGGACACGCCCCGCTGCCGCCAGCGAATCCTCGGTTTTGAGCGTGCTGAGCGCGCGTTGCAAATCGCGGGCCAGTTCGCCGGCGGTTTGGTAGCGGTCGGCGGGCCATTTTTGCATGGCCTTGAACACAATATCCTCAAATATTTGCGGAATGTCCGGGTTGATTTCGCGTAGCGAGGGGGTGGGTTCGTTGATATGTTTGAGGGCAATGGCAACCATCGTCTCGGCGGTGAACGGAGTCTGGCCGGTGAGCATCTCAAACAGCACCACCCCCAGCGAGTAGACATCGCTGCGGCCGTCCAGTTTTTCGTCGGCGGCCTGCTCCGGCGACATATACGTGGCCGTGCCCACCACCGTGCCGGTCCGGGTAATTCGGCTTTGGGCCGTGTCATTCATTGCCCGCGCCAACCCAAAATCCATCAGCAACACCTGACCGTGCTGGTCAATCAAAATATTGCTGGGCTTCACATCACGGTGAACAATGTTCTCGCGGTGGGCGTAGTCCAGCGCGCCGGCCACATCGGCAATGATTTGCACCGTTTGCCGGCGCGGCGGAACGGGGGTTTCATCCAGTAAATCGGCCAGCGTACCGCCGTCTACCAGCCGCATCACCATGTAGGTGATGCCGTTTTCGGTGCCAAAATCGTACAGCGGCAAAATGTGGGGATGCTCCAGCGCGGCAATGGCTCTGGCCTCGGCTTTGAACCGTTTGATAAAACTGCGATCACCGGCCACATTTTCCGGCAGCACTTTGATGGCTACGTACCGCGAAATGGATGGCTGGTAGGCGCGGTAAACTTTGGCCATTCCCCCTTCGCCAATTTTTGAGAGGATGGTGTATTGCCCAATTTTCTGACCAATCAGCGAATCTGACATGGGTTTCCTGTCAATTTAAACATGGTTTATCTGGCAAATTGGAAATCGGGATGCCTGAGCGTGTGACAATCACTCATCAATTGTCACTCTAACATAAGAACGCCGCCCGGTCAAAAAGATTTGCAGGTTCGCCGGATTGCAATTGCCGGTGAGTTGGATTAGACTCTTCTGAAACAGGGATCAGTGCGCCCCTGCCACCCGGAGAAGATGCCAATGCCACAAATCACCATCACCACGCTGTTGCCCGTCATTTTTGCGCTAACGTTGATACTGCCGCTATCTGCCTGCACCGGTTCCGCCGATTTGCCGGATACTGCGCCCGCCCCCGCTGCCACTGCCGGCCTGACCACCCCAGACAGTGAGGCGAACAACCAGGCCACCATTCAGCAGGTTGATATTAATTTAATGGAATCGTTTCCGGTGCAGGTAAACGTGCGGATTGCCGGGAGTTTGCCCAACTCGTGCGTAGTTCTCAACGGATTCAACACCGTTCAAACCAACCACGAATTTGTGATTTCGGCGGCAACCACGTACCAAACCGGCGGCAACTGCGCCGAACAGTTGCAGCCTTTTGACCAGATGGTATCGCTGCCGGTGGTTGGTCTGCCCGCCGGAACCTACACCGTCACCGTAGAAGGGGCCAACAGCGTGAGCAATTCGTTTGCGCTGGCGGTAGACAACGTGGCCCCGCAGGCCCCACAGGTCGAACCGGACAGTGCAGCCATCAGCGGGATTGTGTGGGAGGATACTTGCCGGGTGCTTGCCGATGGCGCAATTGAAGGCGCTTGCGTGAGCGATGGGCAGGGCGGTTACCGGGCGGACGGTATTTTTGACAACGCCGAGGCACGGATTCCGGACATTGAGGTCACGCTGTCTGCCGGGCCGTGCAGCAACGCCGGCAGCGTGCTGTCAGCTACCGCCACCGATGCCGCAGGTACGTATCTGTTTGGCCGGCTTCAGCCGGGTGAATATTGCGTGGCGGTTGATGCGGAATCGGCGGGTAACGCGGGGCGGTTACTGCCCGGCGGCTGGACATACCCCGGGGTCAACGTGAGCAGCACCACCGTGACGCTGGCCGAAAATGGCTACCAGGCCGCCGATTTTGGCTGGAATCGCGGGCCGGCAGTTGCCCCGGATTCGGGCGGCAGTGCGGTGTCGTGCCGGGACGAGGCCCTGTTTGTGGCTGATGTGACCATCCCCGACGGCACGGTGCTGGCGGCGGGTGAAGCGTTTGAAAAAACGTGGCGGCTGCAAAATACCGGAAGCTGTACCTGGGGGCCGGATTACAGCCTGGTTTTTGCCGGCGGAGATTCGATGAGCGGGCCGGAGCGCCTGCCACTGACGCAGGTGGTGAAACCCGGGGAAACGCTGGATGTGAGCGTGCAGTTGGTGGCTCCGGCGGCGGCGGGCGTTTATCGCAGTGATTGGCAGTTGCGGAGTGGTGACGGGTATCGCTTTGGCAGCGGCGGCGAGTCTCCGTTTTACGCACAGATTGAGGTAGAGTGAATTTTTTGCCGCCCCGGTAGGCTATCAGTACGATGGTATTTGGCCGGTTTTTCTGATAGAATTGAACAAATCACAAACCACTATTATAAAGTTACCGGATGAAACTACAATGACCCAAAACCTTGCCCTGATTGTTGAAGACGACCCCGACCTGATTGAGATTTTTAGCCGAATCCTGAAGATGCTGAAATTCAGCGTCGAAAAAATATCTTCGGGCAGCGAGGCGGTGGCCTACCTGGCCCACGCCGAACCCGCACTGATTTTGCTCGATCTCAACCTGCCGGAGGTGTCCGGCCGCGATATTCTGTACAAAATTCGCCTTGATGAACGGTTAAAACACATCAAGGTGTTGCTTGTCACCGCTGACATTGTGAATGTCCGGCCACTCAGCCAGATGGCAGACGGAATTTTAATCAAGCCCATTGGCGTTCAGGAATTGCGCCAAACCATCAACGAATTGTTTCCCACCAATCAGGATTCTGCATAATCCATGAACTTCATTAACTGGATGTACCTGCCCTACATGCTGCCGTTTCTGGTGGCGGGCATATTTGCGTTAATTCTGGCCCTCTATGCGTGGCGGCGGCGGTTTCTGGCGGGCGCTGTCACTCTCAGTGTGATGGCGCTGGTAGTCAGTGTGTGGGTGCTGGGTTACGCCTTTGAAATTGGCAGCATCGAGTTATCGGGCAAAGTATTTTGGGGCAAAGTGCAATATTTGGGCATTGTGGCGGCTCCCGTAACCTGGCTGATTTTTATTTTGCAGTTCAGAGGGTACACCCGCTGGGTGACGTGGCCCAGAATTCTGGCAATGTGCGTAATCCCTGCCATTACGGTGTTGCTGGTGTGGACCACCGCGCGGCACGGGCTGATGTGGCAGCAGGTTTCGCTGGACCCCACCGGCCCGTTTCCGGCGCTGACGGTTGAATACGGCGGGTGGTTTTGGGTGCATTGGGCGTACAGTACCCTGCTGGTCATGCTGGGTATTGTGCTGATGATTGACCTGCTGCTGCGGTCGGTGCATATTTACCGCTGGCAGGCGGGGCTGCTGGTGGCCGCCGCATTTGCTCCGTGGCTGGCTAATGCTGTCTACATTTTTGGGCTGGTACCCATCCCCAATCTGGACTTGACGCCGCTGGCCTTTGTATTTACCGGGGCGGTATTCACGTGGAGCCTGCTGCATTTTCGGCTGCTGGATTTAAAGCCGGTGGCTCGCAGAACCATGGTTGATGTGATGAGCGACGGCGTTTTTGTGCTGGACACGGCAGGCCGGATTATTGACATCAACCGGGCCGCGCAAAAAATCATCGGCCTGGACGAATCGGATGCCGTGGGTCGCACCGGAACCGGCGTGTTGAGTCAATGGCCGCAACTGTTGGCGCACGTACGGAAAACCGTTGATAATGAATCCATTGAAATTGCGTTGCCCGATTCGGCCGGCAACACCCGTCATTACGACGTGCGCATCACGCCGTTGTTCAACAACGGCGGTGAATTGAGCGGCCGGATTGTGGCCATGCGCGATATTTCTGACCGCAAACAAATGGAGATGGCCCTGTCAGAAGCCAGAGATGCCGTGGTGCAGGCCAGTCGATTTAAAAGTGAACTGCTGGCCCGTGTAAGCCACGAACTCCGCACGCCCATCGGTGCAATTTTGGGGTACGTGGAACTGTTGCAGATTGGGGCATACGGTCCGGTGGTAGCCGATCAGGTTGACGTGATGAACAAGGTGATTGAAAATACCGGCTACCTGACCCAACTGGTCAATGAGTTGCTGGAACAGTCTCAGTTTGATGAAGGGAAAATCCGCCTGAATCCGCAGCCGTTTGTGGTGGCCGATCTTGTATCCAGAGTGCAGGCCAAAATGAGTGTGCTGGCGCAGGCCAAAAATCTGGAATTTTCAACGCAAATTTCGCCGGACGTGCCAACAGAAATGGTGGGCGATGAAATTCGGTTGCAGCAAATTCTCATCAATTTGGTGAACAACGCCATTAAATTCACCGAACACGGCGAAGTGGCGCTGCAAATTTACCTGCCGCAGCCCGATACGTGGGCCATTCGCGTGAGCGACACCGGCCCCGGCATTTCCGCCCAAGCGCAGACTCACATCTTCTCGCCGTTCTGGCAGGTTGATGGTTCGATTACCCGCCGGCACGGTGGTGCGGGGCTGGGGTTGTCTATTGTGAAAAATCTGGTCACGCTGATGGGGGGGCAAATTCAGGTGGAGAGTCAGATGGGGCAGGGCACGGTGTTCATCGTAACATTCCCGCTGGCTCCGTTTTTGGATATTGAACTTGCCCTGTCGGAAATTTCCGTGCCACACCAACCCTCAATTTGAGTTGGCCCGCCCCAGCTTTTGGGCCTGAAACGTTTTGATGTCGCGGAACGATTCTTCCAGATACGGGTAGGCCAGCCACACGGTGGCAAAGCCGAACAGAAAACCGGTGAGCGTGCGGCGGTAAACATTGCTGTGGTAGGGGCCAATGAATTGCACGTAACTCAGGCCGAGCAGTGTGCTGCCCAACACCACCCACCACGGCCAGTCCAACCGCTCGCTGCGATGCAAAAACAGGGCCAGCCCCGCCAGCGCTGCCAGCCCCACCACCGATACCAGCACCGGCGGCACAACGTCGCCGGCCTCGCTGACCAGTTGCAAGCCGCCGTCCAGCGCCATTGGCAAAATCAGCAGCAGATACCAGCGCCCGGCCAGCGGTTTGAGCCTGCGCCGAACCAGCCCAAAAGCCAACCCCCCAAACAGCAGCGTGCCGTAAATAGCCACGTCCCGGTGGCACAGAGCCACCTGCTCGCCGGCCACGTAGTAGGCCCGCGACGGAATCTGGTGGCAGGCGTAGCTGTACAACCGGTAAATGGTGTTGGCCGCTGTGGTGTGTCCGTTAGCCAGCAGCCACGGCGCCAAAAACGGCAGCCCCACGTACATGAGCATGGCGCCGTTAGTCAGCCACAGCCAGTGCCGGGCCAACACCAGTACCAAATATTCAACCCACCGGCCCACCCGGTGGCTGAATTGGGTTATTGGGTCAGGTTGTGGTTGTGTGGTTTGCATATCCCCCCGATTATTACGAAAAGAATTAACGGCGTAACACACCCCGGCGCAACTGGCTGGCCAGCGATTGCACCCGATGGTGAACGCGCCACGTTAGGCGTGGTAGTTCTCCGGCGGCAATAGCCTGCCGAAACTCGGATACAATCTCCAGTAGCGATTCGCCGCCGCTTTGGGCGGCAGATACAGCGCTTTGATACTGCTCCCGGTAGCTGTCTGTGGTCAGCGGGTTGGTTTCCGCAGCCCGCAGCTTTGCGGCGGCGGCTTCCAGCCCGGCCGCAATTTTTTGACACCGGTCCGCTACCCGGCGCGCGGTTTCACGAGCTGCGCCCCTGAACAAATCCGGGCTGATGTAATCGGCGTCAGCCTGGGCCGGAGTGAGCGCTTGCCGTTCGTCGCCCAAAATGGTTTCAAACCCGGCATCCAGCCCCCCGATGGCGGCGGCGGCTTTTTGCAGCGCGGCTTCAGCGTTGCTCAGGCCGCGCCGGGCTTCGGCAATGGCAAACGGCGTGCGGGCCGGTTTTTTGGGGGATGGGGCCGCCTGGCTGCGCGGCGAAAGGGCAGTGGCCAACTCACGCAGGTTGGCCGCAACGTCGGACAGCGCAGACGTTTGCGCCGCCAGCAGCCGGCGCAAATAATCGGCGGCAAATCCATCCAGCGGGAGTTTGGGGTCTGCCAGATACAGCACAAAATCGGTCTGCCCCTGTTCATCTTCCGTAACAAACGGGCCGCTCAGCCGCCCGCGGGCGGCTTTAAAATTTGGGGCGATGGTCAATTCACCGCAGGCTGCCAGCCGGAAGGCCACCGGTTTGTGGCCGGTTTCCAGCGGAATTTTTGCCGGCACGTCGCGCGCGGCGGTGATGATTCCGCCCTGCGGGATGGGAATAACGCACGGCGCGTCGCCGGTTGCGCCTGTCGCGGACAGCCGGTGCTGCCAAAGCTGCTGCCGGATGGCCCAAAAACTGCGCCGCAGCCAGCCGTCGGCCCGGATGGGCGCGCGCCCGGCCCACGTGGGCGCCGAGCCAACATCGGGCGGGTTGACGTTGATTTGCAACGGCTGCCGCAAGTTGTAGAAAACGTCGGGCGCGAAGGGTTCGGCCCAGCCGGCAAAATCCGGAAGTGACTGTTCAACCAGCGCGGGCAAATCTCCCGCCTGTTCGGGGTCAAGCGGATAAATGGGTGTCTGCCAGCCGGCATCGGCCAGCATTTGGCGGTAGCGGTTGTGGGTGGCCTGCTGCACCCGGCGCAAAAATTCCTGCGCATCGGCCTGCTGCGGCGAATCGGAGTCATCGCCCGGCTCCGGCTGGGGAAATTCAACCTCGCTGATGGAGCGGTAGTTGCTGCCGTAGGCGGCGTTCAGTGCCGCAACATCGGGGTAGCGCTTGCGCAGCCAGATGGGCCAGTTGACCTCGGTGAGCTGGCGGCTGAGGGCCGGGCTGCTGCCGGTTGCGCCAAAATCAAGACTCAGGGCGATGATGGGGCCGTTGGGCCACGCCATCTGCCGCACAGCGCGGGTCAACCCATCGAACCAAATTTGGGCGGCGGCGTACAGGGGCTTGTCGGCGGCGGTTAGCCCGGCCAGCCAGTGGGGCAGGCCGTCGTTTAAAATACCGTTGTTTTGGCAGAACGGGCCGGGTTTGAGTACGCAGGGAAGCTGCAATTCGGCGCACAGGTTGAGTACCGCCAGCAGATTGCGGCGCGGGTTGGTAGCGCCGCTAAAATCAACGGTTTGCTCGTCAAGCTGGTGAAAATTCCACGGCACGGTCAGCGTGACGGCGTTGACGCCCAGTTGGGCCAGCCGGGCCAGCAACAGGTGGCGGCGCTCCGGGGCAATTCTGAAATAATCAAATTCTGCCGCAAAAACCGGAAGTTGCGTGCTTTCAAAATATGTTGACATTTTATCAATCTCCCAAATTTTGTTGGCCGTTGCCAAATACAGTGCGGGCCAATTGCTCAATCCAGGCTGCCGACACGTTCTGCAATCCGGAAATTGTGTGGTTGGCCACGCTGAAATCAAGGCTTTGGGTGATGGGGCTGGGCACCGCAACAACGGTCATTCCGGCGGCGCGGGCCGAGCTGGCTCCGGCCACTGAATCTTCAAATACCAGACAGCGGGCCGGGTTTGCCCCCAGCAATTCCGCCGCCAGCAGATACACGTCCGGGGCGGGTTTGTTGCGGGTCACATCCTGACCGGTGGCAACCGTTTGAAAATAGGGCAGCAAATTAAAACGGGTCAGCCAGCGATTGGCCCAATCGCGGTCGGCGGCGGTAGCCACACCCATTTTGTACCCTTCTTTACGCAAGTGGGGCAGCAAGGTTTCAACCCCGGGCATCAATTGAGTGTGTTCCAGCGTTTTTTCCCACAGTTGGTGCAAGCGCTGCCACATGTTGTCCAGCGTGAAGTGCGGATTGGCGGGGTGAAGCTGCTCGTTGAACAAGGTGGTGTAGCCGTCCATGTGGCCTACAATGTTTTCGGCCCAGTATTCAAGCGAAAGTTCAATGCCCTGTTCGCGGCAGAGAATGGTGCAGGCCTCAAAATCCGGGCTTTCGGTATCAACAAGCGTGCCGTCGTGGTCAAAAATAATGGCCTCAAATTGCGGATTGGTCACGGGTGAATGCGCTTTCCTGATTGTAAAATTTGCAGGTATTGTACCACCGAGTGACGCAGCCACAAACCCCACCGGAAGAGGGCGGCGTTGCGTGCGATAATTATCTGTTTTTTTGCGGTAAACTACCAATTATGTTTAGTATGTGGTATAGTGAAACAGGGTTAAATTTAGCAACGGAGGCAAAACTATGTTACATCTATTTTTCGCATCGGCGTTTCAGCAATCAGACGGCGCGGACCAAACCCTGGCGCTGGTGATGACCGGCTGCATGTTTGTTGTGTGGCTGGCGCTGATCGTCATTTTGATTGTGGGCTTCTGGAAGGTGTTTACCAAAGCCGGATACCCCGGCTGGGCGTCATTGATTCCCATTTACAACGTGTACGTGGTGTTGCAAATGGTGGGTCGCCCCGGTTGGTGGCTGGTGTTGCTGCTGGTGCCGTTTGTAAACATTGTAGCGTGGATTATTGTGTGCATGGATATTGCCAAATCGTTTGGCAAAGACCCCATTGTTTACGGAATTATTCTGTTGTTCCTGCTGAACGGCATTGGATTTTTGGTGCTGGGCTTTGGCGATGCGGAATATCAGGGGCCGTCGGTGGTTTAGCGCCGGCCATCCGGTTACCCGCCAGTAAAATTCAAGCCGCCACACCCAAAACGCACCGCCGTTTTGGGTGTGTTTATTTAATGAAGCGGGCTTTGTCACTCTAATTGAAAATGGTATAATCAGGCTTTGAACAAATATTGGATGGTTGAGAGATTTATGGAAATTGGAACACAAGAAATCAGACTGGTGCTGGCCGATGACCACGCTGTGGTGCGCTCTGGCACGCGCGAATTGCTGGAACAGCAGCCGGACCTGAAAATTGTTGGCGAAGCCTCTGACGGCGAAGAAGCCGTGCGGCTGGCCGGCGAACTTCAGCCGGATGTGGTGGTTATGGACGTGCGGATGCCCAAAATGACCGGCGTTGAGGCCACCCGAAAAATTAAAGCCACCTATCCCAACGTGCGGGTGCTGGTGCTCACAGCGCACGACGATGACGAGTACGTGTTTGCCCTGTTGCAGGCCGGCGCCAACGGTTACCTGCTCAAAACCGCAGAAATCGAGGAATTGGTGCGGGCCATTCGTACCGTGGCGGCGGGGCAATCGGCGCTGGCCCCGGAAGTGACCGGCAAAGTGGTGGCTCAGTTTACCAGCGGTAAAGGGTTGCCGGAGATGTTGGCCCAATCACACCAGGATAATTACGATGGCCTGACCGAACGCGAACTCGATATTTTAAAGCTGGTAGGGCGCGGCCTGAGCAACAAACAAATCGGCAAAGAACTATTTATCAGCGACCGCACCGTGCAGGCGCATCTGTCCAACATTTTCTCCAAACTCAACGTCAGTTCCCGTACCGAGGCCGTGATGCACGCCGTGCGCCGCGGCTGGATAACCACATCGGGATAAGTTGTATGCGCCCAGTTGTTGTATTTTTGCTGGCCCTGTGGCTGCTGGCCGGTTGCAACCCGTCCATCTCCGGCGGACAGCAAACCACCGAGGGCAGCACCGGCAGCCTTCCCCCCAGAAACCCCAACATCAGCCAGGAACCCATTACACTGGAAGTCTGGCTGGACCTTGATTTTACCCGCAACAATACACTGTTTGAGGAAATGGTGGACGATTTTGAGGAGATGTACCCCCAAATCGAGGTGCAAATCTTCTCTTTTGTCCGCGAAAGCATGCCTCAAAAAGTGAAGCTGGCAGTCAACAGCGGTATCCCGCCCGATGTGGTGCAGGGGCACGTGTACGCCATGGCCGGCCAGCAGTTGGCCGAGCCGCTGGATACCCAATGGGCCGAGTGGGCCAAAACCAACCCGGAAGTCACTGCCCAGTTTTTGCCTTCTGCGCTGTCAGAAACCATCTGGCAGGGGCAGCACTACGGCGTTCCGCTGGATGTTTACACGCTGGTGTTGCTGTACAATCGGGCTCACTTTGATGAGGCCGGGCTGGAATACCCCGGCGGTGATTACGACATTGGCTATCTGACTCAGGCGGCGCAATCTCTCACCGACCCGGCCAAAAATCGTCACGGATTTGGGGTCACCACCGATCCGTGGTACGTGTATGCCTGGATTACCGGCGCCGGTGGTGATGTGCTGGTAAATAATCCCGATAGCGGCTTTGCCTTTACCCTGGATTCAGAAACCAACACCGATGCACTGAGGTTTGTAACCAATTTGGTGGCTCAGGGCGTTGGCCCCCGGCCCAGCACCCGCCCCCGCGATTACGAAGATGTTCGGGCCGGATTTTTGAACGGGCAAATTTCAATGTATTTTGGCGAATCTCAAGACATCCACCTGATTCAATCATCCAATCCCAATTTTCCGTTGGGTGTGGCCGAGTTGCCCAAAACGCCGGCCCGTGACAGCGGCGCCAGCGTACTGGGCAGCAGCGGGCTGTTCATTCCCCACGGGGCACAGCACAAAGATGCTGCCTTTGAATTTATGAAATGGGCCACCAGCGACCGCTACGCCGTGCCGATGGCGCGCCGGCTGGGGCGCTACCCGGCCAAAACCTGGCTGCAAACCTCGCCGGAATTCACAGAAAACCTGACGCTCATCCCATTCTTTAACCAGCTCAACGCGGCGCGCCCTTACCGGCTGGACCTTTTTCCGCAAGCGGAAGAAGCATTTGCCGATGCCATCAAATCTTC
>RFJF01000347.1 GCA_003695455.1 Chloroflexota bacterium | reverse complement strand
GTGGACAACACCGCCGTGCGGCAGGCGCAGGTGGAACGGCTGGCCCGCCTGCGCGCCGAACGGGACGAGGCCCAAACGCAGGCCGCGCTCAACGCGCTCACCCGCGCCGCCGAAAGCGGCGAGGGCAACCTGCTGGCGCTGGCCGTGGAGGCCGCCCGCGCCCGCGCCTCGCTGGGCGAAATTTCTGACGCGCTGGAAAAAGTGTACGGACGGCACCAGGCTGTGATTCGCTCTATTTCCGGCGTGTACCGCACCGAATACGGCGAAGCCGGCGCCATTGCCGAAGTGCGGCAACTGGCCGACGAATTTGAGCAAATCGAAGGCCGCCGCCCGCGGATTATGATTGCCAAAATGGGGCAGGACGGCCACGACCGGGGCGCAAAGGTGATTGCCACCGCCTTTGCCGATTTGGGCTTTGACGTGGACATTGGCCCGCTGTTCCAGACCCCCGCCGAAACCGCCCGGCAAGCCGTGGAAAATGATGTCCACGTGGTGGGCATGAGTTCGCTGGCGGCGGGCCACAAAACCCTGCTGCCGCAACTGGTGCAGGAACTGGCCCAACTGGGCCGCGACGACATTGTGGTGGTGGCCGGCGGAGTCATCCCCGCGCAGGATTACGAGGCGCTTTACCGGGCCGGGGCCGCCGCCATTTTTGGGCCGGGCACGGTCATCCCTGTGGCGGCAAAAAAAGTGTTGCAGGAAGTGCTGCGCCGGCTGGGTGAATCGGCGTAAACTGCCGCTAAAATACGGAAGGAAATTCACAAATGAGCAAGGTTCAAATTCAGACATCCAACAAAGAAATTGCAGATTTTTGCCGCAAGCACCATATTCGCAAGCTGGCATTTTTTGGTTCGGTGTTGCGGAGTGACTTTGGCCCTGCCAGTGATGTGGATGTGCTGGTAGAATTTGAACCGGACCACCCCATCGGTTTTTTGGGATTGGCAATGTTGGAAATGGAGCTGTCTGCACTACTCCACGCCCCCGTTGACATCCGAACCGCACAGGAATTAAGCCCCTATTTCAGGCAAGATGTTTTAAATTCGGCTGAGGTTCATTATGAACAAGGCTGACCTCATCCGTATCCGGCATATGCTTGATGCCGGACACGAAATCAACACCTTCACGCAAGGTTACAGCCGGGAAGACCTGACTACCAACCGGATGTTAGCCCTGTCGTTAGTAAAACTCATTGAAATTATTGGCGAAGCGGCGGCAAACGTCTCACAAGCCGGCCGAGAGACCTGTTCCGAAATCCCGTGGCCTTTGATTGTGGGCATGCGAAACCGTTTGGTTCACGGCTATTTCAACGTTGACCTTGATCGGGTATGGGATACCGTAACCTATGATTTGCCGCCACTGCTCACAGAACTGGAAAAAATTATTTCCCGGTACGTGGACGATAATTCATGAGTAACACCAGCCGCAAGCCAGACTGGACGCCCGACAACGCCGGCGACGAATTTGCCAGCCGGGTGGTCAAAGGCGTTGAAAGCCGCCACGACGGCCTGCCCGCCGAGGCCCCACCATCCCCGCCGGGCAACCGCCCCGGCCCGCGCCGCCGCCGGCTGGCCGTGGATGATTACGTGCAGGGCGTGCGCTCCGGCGACCGCACCGTGCTGGCCCGGGCTATCACCCTGGTAGAAAGCAACGCCCCTGCCCACCTGTCAACCGCGCAGGATGTGCTGCGCCAACTGCTGCCCCACACCGGCAACTCAATCCGGGTGGGCGTAACCGGCGTGCCGGGCGTGGGCAAAAGCACCTTCATTGAAGCGCTGGGGATGCACCTGATTGGGCAGGGACATCGGGTGGCTGTGCTGGCGGTGGACCCCACCAGCAGCGTCACGCGGGGCAGTATTCTGGGCGATAAAACCCGCATGGAACGCCTCTCGCGGGAGGCCAACGCCTTCATTCGCCCCTCGCCCACGGGGGGAATGCTGGGCGGCGTGGCCCGCAAAACCCGCGAAACCATGCTGGTCTGCGAAGCGGCGGGTTTTGACGTAATCCTGTTGGAAACGGTGGGCGTGGGGCAGAGCGAAACGATGGTGCGCTCGATGGTGGATTTCTTTTTGCTGCTCATGCTGGCCGGCGCCGGCGACGAATTGCAGGGCATCAAAAAAGGGATTATGGAACTGGCCGATGCGCTGGTCATCACCAAAGCCGACGGCGACAACGTGCAAAACGCCGCCCGCGCCCGCGCCGAATACAACAAGGCCCTGCACCTGCTGGCCCCCGCCACCGAAGGCTGGACCACCCGCGCCGCCACCTGCTCGGCATTGACCGGCGCGGGAGTAGACCGGGTGTGGGAAATTGTGGAAAAGTTCCGGGCGCAAACGCAGGCATCCGGGGTGTTTGAAGCGCGGCGCAAGCGGCAGGCCGTGGCCTGGATGCGCTCGATGGTTGAAGAGCATCTGCTGGCGCGATTTTTTGGGCATCCGGCGGTACAGGCCGCCCTGCCGGATGTGGAAGCCGCCGTCGCCGGCGGTTCGCTGCCCGCCACCGCCGCCGCGCAAAAGTTACTCAATTTGCTGGAGAGTTAAACAGCCCCTGCAACAGCGCCGCAAGAATGAAAACGGGTGTGCAAGTTGCAGGTGGCAGGTCGCACAGTTACAAAGTCGCAGAGTCATCATCCCCTGATTCCTGACTCCCGACTCCTGAAT
>RFJF01000346.1 GCA_003695455.1 Chloroflexota bacterium | reverse complement strand
GTTGCCGTTGTGGGCCACGCCCAGCGGTCCCAGCGCGGTTTCGATGAGCAGGGGTTGGGCGTTTCGCAATTTGCTTGAGCCGGTGGTTGAGTAGCGGTTGTGTCCAATGGCCAGGTGGCCGGGCAGCGTTGCCAGATTTTCTTCGGTGAAAACCTGACTGACCAGCCCCATGGCTTTGAAAATGTGGGCTACGTGGCCGTCGCTGGTGGCAATGCCGGCGCTTTCCTGCCCCCGATGTTGCAAGGCGTGCAGGGCAAAAAAAGTGAACCGGGCCACATCCTCGCCGGGGGCGTAAATACCAAAGACGCCGCACTTGTCGCGGGGTTTATCAAGTTTGAATTGTGAATTGTGAACTGTGAATTGCGCTTCCATACCGTGCCTGTTGCGTCTTTCCAGAGGGCAGACTCCCGGCCCCCTACCCCTGCAATGACTCATTATCCCGAATTAACTTTTCCGTTTGCGCCTGCTGAAATGCCCGCACTTTTTCTGTGCGGCCCAGAATTTTGGCAGCCAGCAGGGCCGCGTTGGCCGGTTCAAGCACCAGCGCCGGGGCCACGCCGGAGGGCATGCGGATGCTGGAGAACACATCGCCGCCGGCGAACGCATCTGAGTAGGGCGGGCAGGCGATGACCGGCGCGGTCACGGCGGCGTCGGCCATGCCGCTGAGGGCGTTGCTGCGTCCGGCTACGGTAATGAACACTTTGGGCGATGGCTCGGCGTTGTATTGGGCCAGCAAATTCAGCAGGTGGGCCGGGCTTTTGTGCGCCGACGACACGTGCATCCGGTACGACAGATCGAATGTTTCCAGCGCGGCGGTAATTTTTTCCACGTGCGGCAAATCTGATTTTGAACCCATTAAAATGATGACGTCTGGCATTGGCAACTCTCTGTGTGTGACATTGTTTTTCAAACGGCAATTCGGGTTTACAAGTTTGGTGAGTTTGGTGTGTTGGGTGAGTTAATTTCTGTGTATGCGTTGTTCCAGATATTTCAGAAAACCGGCAATCAGTCTTGAGGTTTCTGCGGTATCTTGATACAGTTCGTGAAATTCGGATTGTGTGATGTAATTTTGGTCAAGTGCAATGAATAAAGCTGATTGTACTTCGGCTGCGGAACCGTGTGCAATATAGAGAAATTGGGCAAATTCCTTGTGAGTTCGGCGGGCGAATCCTTCGGCAATGTTGAGCATGATTGAAATTGCCGCCCGGCGAATTTGGTCTCTCAGGGCAAAATCTTTGGAAAAATTTCCGTGGCTGGTAAGTGTATAAATTCGCTTGTTCAATTCACGTGCTTTTTGCCATGCCTGTATATCCTCAAACCGTTCAATTCGCGTCATCAAGCACCTTTCCACTCACCAACTCACCAAACCCACCAAACTCACCCTACTCACCAAACCCACCCTACTCACCAAACTCATTTGCCAACCTGGATTTGATTCGTTCCGCGGCCGGGTAGGTGTCCGGTTCAAATTCACGGCCGGTGAGCATTTCGAACACTTGCTGGTAGCGGCGGCTGGCCTGCACGGCCAAATCGGTGTTCCACGCCGGCGGTTCGCCGTCACCGCGATAGCCGCGCGCGGCGTACCACAATCGGATGAATTCCTTGTCAAAATTCTCCGGCTCCTCGCCGGCGGCCAACCGCGATTCGTAACTGTTGGCCTTCCAGAAGCGGCTGGAATCGGGGGTGTGAACTTCGTCAATCAGCACCACCTGGCCGTTGGGCAGGCGGCCAAATTCGTACTTGGTATCCACCAGAATCAACCCGGCGCGGGCGGTGATTTCCTGCCCCCGCCGAAAGATTTCCAGCGCGGCGACCTGCACGGTATCCCACGTGGCCCGGTCCAGCAGCCCTTTTTCAACCACCTCGTCGCAGGTCAGGCGTTCATCGTGGCCGGTGGGGCCGCCTTTGGTGGTGGGGGTGATGATGGCCTGCGGAAGCGGCTGGTTTTTGGTCAGCCCGTCCGGGAAGTGGTGGCCGTAAATTTCCCGCTCGCCCAAATTGTAGCGATACCAGAGCGCGGTTTTGGTGACGCCGGTGATGTAGCCGCGCACAATCACCTCTACCGGCAGAGGTTGGCAGGCGTGGGCCACGGTCACGTTGGGGTCCGGCACGTCAATCAGCGCGCTGCCGGTGACATCGCTGACCTGCTCAAACCAGAATTGCGAAAGCTGGTTGAGCACCTGCCCTTTGTAGGGAATGGCCCCCAGCACCCGGTCAAACGCCGACAGCCGGTCGGTGGTGATGAGGATGAGTTGGCTGCCGCGGCGGTAAATATCACGGACTTTGCCCTGCGTTTTTGGCCCCAGTTGGGGAATATCCACGCCGGTCAGCGCCAGCGGAACCAGCGCGGCAAGTTCGGTTTCAGTTAGCATTTTACGGTTGCTCCATCAAGTTTATTTGAGTTGATCCCGAACCCAGGCCAGGGCATCGCCCGGCATTCCAATACGCAGGCCGGAGTTTTGTGCTACAGCCGGGTTGTCAAGAAAATGTTTGCGGTTCAGTGTAACCAGATAATCGGTTTGTGCTTTCATTGCAGCTACAACAACAGGAACATCGGCCTGGTGAGCGATAATGTCCAGATGAGGCGCTATGTCTGCCAGGGTTGGAGTGGGGATGATACGCAAGTTAGAACTGCGCAACGCTTTCCGGTAAGCAGGGATGGCACGGGGTATTTTGCGGGCCAAAGCGTGTTCCGTTTCAACAATAACCTGTTCAGAAATAGTGATGGTAATTATTTTGGCTTCGGCCAAAAGTAGTAGTGCGCGTGACGCGCCGGTAGATGAAACCACACCGGCAAACAGGGCACTGCTATCCAAAAAAAGGTCAGGGGTTGACATAGTGGTCTTTGTAATACTCTTGTCGTTCTTCGTTCAGCAGTTGCAGCATCTCCTCCAAATTTACGTCTTCGCCAGCCATAATCCGGCCAACTTCATCTCCGTATTTGGCTACTTTGGAAGTGGCGGGTTTAAGTACCAGCGTTCCGTTGCCCAAGTCAATTAACGTAAATACATCACCTTCGTTGAACTGATATTGCCGTCTCAATTCTACCGGCAGGGTAATGATGCCTTTTTGTCGCATTTGAATAGTTACTGAATTCATTGCCAACCTCCTGGAAGAAATTCGGATTTTCTTCCTTTGATTATAGCTGTGGCCGATTAAATATCAACCCGTAGAAATGTTCAATGTTGCCACGTTTGAACGTTAAATGTTGGCCGCATACTGCACCCCCGCTTCAAACAGCGGCAGGCCCAGCCGGCCCGCTTCGCCGCGAGTCCAGCGCGGGTGCTGCCACGGCACAATGTGGTCTTCCGGATGGGGCATTAGCCCCAGAATGGTGCCGGACGGGTTGCAAATGCCGGCAATGTCATCTACCGAGCCGTTGGGGTTGGCGGGGTAGTCACTGCCGCCGTAGCGCAGGGCCACCTGCGCCGGGGGCAAATTGGCGGCGGTGGCAAAGCGTCCCTCGCCGTGGGCCACCGGGCAGTAGATCGGCTCCAGCAGGTTGCGGGTGAACACGCACGGCGAATTGGGGTTCGGTTCCAGCGTCACCCAGCGGCACTCGAACAGTTCCCGCCGGTTGTGGGTGAGCGTTACCGTGTTGGCCCCGGTTTCAAGTTGGGGGTCGGGCAGAAGCCCGGCCTTGACCAGCGCCTGAAAGCCGTT
Organism: Chloroflexota bacterium; assembly: GCA_003695455.1. GTDB lineage: Bacteria > Chloroflexota > Anaerolineae > 4572-78 > J111 > J095. The sequence goes on along the minus strand of RFJF01000346.1, from coordinate 900 downwards.
GCAAATGCCCAGCACCGGCTTGCCGGCGGCCACAAATGCGGCCAGGTCTTCTGCCAAATCCAGCGTCAAATCGAGTGCCAGCCGCCGCCCCGCGCCCAGCGCATCGCCGTAGGAAAAACCGCCGGCCACAATCATCATCTGGAAATCGGCCAGCTTTTTGGCGCCGACCCGCAACTGGTTGATGTGAACAATTTCCGGCGCGCCGCCGGCCAGTTCCACGGCCCAGGCCGCTTCGTGGTCGCGGTTGGTGCCGGAGGCGTGCAAAATCAGAACGTTGGGTTTCATTGTTGACCTCGTTGACCTCCACGCCACGCCTGTTCCAGCGCATCAACCGGAATTTGAATAGCTCCTGCGCGTAGCAGCGGCTCGGCGGTGACGCGGCCAATTTGGGCGATGGTGCAGCCGGCCATTTCCGTTTCAAACGCGGCGGCCTGTGCGGGTTCCACTTCGACCAGCCAGCGGCTGTTGCTCTCGCTGAAGAGGGTGATAAGCGGGTGGTCTGCGCCGGCAGCCACCGGCACTGCATCGAGCTGAATTTCCAGCCCCAGCCCGCCGGCCAGCGCCATTTCTGCGGCGGCCACGGCCAGCCCGCCTTCGCTGCAATCGTGGCAGGCGCGCACAGTTCCCCGCCGGATGGCCCGGTGCAGGGCGCGAGCCGCGCGCGGCGCGTCGTCCGGCAGGGTGGGGGGAACGCCGCCGGACAGCCCAAAATGCCGCCCCAGCAGCGAGCCGCCCAGTTCGTTGCGGGTTTGGCCCACCACGTACAGCCGGTTGCCTGCCGCTTTCAAATCCATGGTCACGGCCTGCCGGATATCCGGCGCAATAGCCACCGCCGAAATCAGCAGTGTGCCGGGGATGGGGGTGCGGCGGCCCTCTTTGTCTACGTATTCGTTGTTGAGG
>RFJF01000345.1 GCA_003695455.1 Chloroflexota bacterium | reverse complement strand
TCGCCGTTGGTCAGTTGGCGGCTCAAATCGCCCACGCCGGGGCGCTCAATTTTGATGACCCGCGCTCCCAGGTCTGCCAGGCGCAGGGCCGCCGAAGGCCCGGCCAAAAACTGGCTGAAATCGAGAACGAGCAGTCCGTCCAGTGGTTTGGTCGTCATATTAGCGATGCTCCACCCGCGTCCGCCGGGTCTGCCGCCGGGTGCGGCGCTCTCGCCGGGGCGTGTCCGCCGACGGCGAACCTTCGCGGTAGTTGAAATACTTCAGAATGGCGGGGTCGGTTTCGCGGTTGGGGTCGGCCTGCGCCGGGTTCCAGTCGCGCCAGCCCTGCACCATCGCCTCCACATTTTCGATGGGCGTGCCGGTGGAAATCCCCCCGCCCAGCGACAGAATCAGACCGCCGCCGGGGGCAACCTTGTCAAGATACATCTGCGTCACGCGATAAATCACCTCCGGCGTTTCGCGGGCGCACACCTGCATCGGTGCGATGTTGCCCATCAGTGCCACCCGGTGCCCCATCTGCGCCCGCGCCTCCAGAATGTCGGCCTCGTAAGAGAACTGGTACACCTCAAAATTGGCGTCGGCCAGCACGGTATTCAGGTGCGGGCAGTACATATCGTTGTGGTAAATGCGTACAATGCCTTCAAATTCGTCAAAAATGCGGCGCAGGTACGGCTCCACAAATTCGTGGTAATGCGCAACCGAAAGCATGCCAATCAGGTCATCCATCAGCATAAAACCTTCGGGGTGGCGCAGTACGTCAAGCTGGGCGTGAATCCAGCGGATAATCATGGTGGTGATGTTGTCTAAAAATTTGTGGATTTCTTTGGGGTGGGTGATGAGGCCGGTCATAAAACTGGAGACGCCCATCACCCAGCAGGCGGTGACGATTGGCCCGCGCGAAACGACCATGTTGATGCCCAGCCCTTCGGCGTGCAGGCGTTCTTCGGCGTACCGGTACAGGCGCAGGGCCAGCGGCATGAAGCCGGCCTCTTTCACGTCCGGCACGGGCACGTTGGCCCAGTGAGCCGGGTCGGTGACGACGGCCTCCAGCGACGGCGGGCGGTCATCGTGAAAGAAAAACTGCACGCCGTAGGCAGACGGCTCGATGGCCATGCCGTATTCCACCCAAAAGCCGGGAACCCACGTCACTTCCGGCCAGCGGTCCAGCAAACTGCGGTAGGCATCGAACCACAAATCGGGGCGCAGGTAAAAATCCAGCGTGTCGATGCCGGCATAGCCGGGCAGCCAGGGGCTATCGACGATGAAGGCGATGGGCGGTTTGTCGGTTTTTTCCAGCCGGGCGGCTGTTTTGAACTGTTCCCACGGAGTGGTCATCGGCACGCTCCTCAATTAATTGGCTCTGGATTCCCGGTACAGTTTTTCCAGCGAGGCCAGCACGGTTTTGGGATTGCCGCCGTGCATCAGATATTTTTGCACAAACGCCCCGGCATTGTCCTGAAAATGCAGATAGTTGCGGTAGCGCGGGCGCAGGTACGCCCGGTCGAGGGCGGGCAGGGTGTTTTTGAAGAAGTTGTTCGAGCGTTGGTTGACGGTTTCGTCCAGCCAGGCGGCGCGATGCCCCGGCTGGCCGCCGTTTTCAAAAAAGACGGTGCGCTGACATTCCGGGCTGGCGGTGTAGCGGGCGTACTGCAATGCTACGTACAGGTTTCGGCAGGTGGATGAGATAGCCAGCCCCGTGCCGCCGAGCGTGGTTTTGAGACGGCCAAATTCGCCCAGCGAGACCAAATCATCAAAAATGAGCGGATTGGCGGCGTAGCCGGGCCGGGCGTAGTTGGAATAGCCGTAGGCAAAGGGGCAGTAGGCCAGGTCGTTGCGGCTGGAAAGGGCCTCGTACACGGCAATGGGATTCCAGCCGAAGATTTCCGGCGTGCAGTACGATGTCAGTTCGCGTAGTTGCTCCAGCACCTGCACGCCCATTGCCTCCGATACGACCCACTCGTCATTTTCGTCGAACGGCCCTTCGCCCTGGGTGGCGCACAGCATGTAAAAATTCATCAGCGTATCCAGCGGAATGCCCGGCAGGGCCACCCAGCCCTTTTTGGCCAGGGCCAGCAGGTCATCCCACGTTTGCGGCACGTCAGCTTCGGCCAGGGCCAGCAAATCCGGGCGATAGGCGGCCACCGGCGTGGCCGCGTCAATGGCCAGGGCGCAGTGGTAGCCGTCGAAGTTGTAGCTTTCAAACGACCGGCCCACCGAGTTGGCGGTCTGGTCGGCCAGGAAATCGGCGGGCAGATAGTCTTGCAAAGGGAGTAAAATTCGGCTGCCGGCGGCAAACCCGGCCCAGGGATGGTCAATCACCAGCAAATCGTATTTTTCCGCCAACTGCTGGATGGGGTAATCGGCAAATTCCTGCAACGAGCGCTCTTCCCAGACGATTTTCACGCCGGGGTGTATCTCGGCGAACCGCTGGGCTGTGGCCACAACGGACACGTAGCCCCGGCTGTGGTTCCAGGTGATGCCCTTGAGGGTGATGGTGTCGCTCACAATGCCTGTTCCCGTCGCTATCAGCGGCCCATCCAGCCGCCGTCTACGGTTAAAATTTCACCATTGACGTAATTGGAAGCTGCAGAGGCCAGAAAGACCACCGGGCCTTTGAAGTCGTCCGGTTCGCCCCAGCGCCCGGCAGGGATGCGCTCCAGAATGGCCTTTGAGCGCACGGGGTCGTCCTGCAAGGCCTGGGTGTTGTCGGTGCGGATGTAGCCGGGGGCAATGGCGTTAACCTGCACGCCTTTGCCGGCCCACTCGTTGGCCAGGGCTTTGGTCAACTGGCCGATACCGCCCTTGCTGGCGGCGTAGCCCGGCACGGTAATCCCGCCCTGAAAGGTGAGCAGCGAGGCGGTGAAGATGATTTTTCCGCGCCCGCGGGCCACCATCCCCTTGCCGATTTCCCGGCTCAGCACAAACTGGGCGTTCAGGTTGACTTCAATCACTTTGTCCCAGTATTCATCGGGATGCTCCGCCGCCGGTTTGCGCAAAATGGTTCCGGCGTTGTTGACCAGAATGTCAATGGTCGGGAAGTCGGTGGTGACTTGTTGGATGAAGGCGTACAGCGCTTGCCGGTCGGAAAAATCGCAGGCGTAGGCGGCAAAGTTGCGGCCCAGGGCGGTCACGTCGGCTTCCACGGCGCTGCCTGATTTTTCCAGCGTGGCGCTCACGCCGATGATGTCGGCGCCGGCTTCGGCCAGCCCGACGGCCATCGCCCGGCCAATGCCGCGCTTACAGCCGGTAACGAGGGCGGTTTTGCCGTTCAGGGCGAATTGTTCAATAATAGACATGTCCAATCCTTTCGCAGAGAGGGCTACACTTCCAGCAGGATTTTCATCACACTGCCGCCGCCTTCCATCTGCCTGAAACCGGCTTCCAGTTGGTCCAGCGGGCGAATATCGGTGATAATCTGGTCAAGGGGAACGGCGCCCTCTGCAGCCAGTTCGATGGCGCGGGCAAAGTCCTGGTGCTCGTACACCCGCGCGCCGAACAGCCGCAGTTCGCGCCAGAAAAAGCGGAACAGGTCAACCTTCGGCGGCTGGCCAAAAATGCCGACCACCACAATGCGCCCCCGCGTGCGCGGCAGTTGGGTCATCACCTCGGCCCCCACGGGCGAGGCGGTCACTTCGAACACCACATCGGCCCCGGCCCCGCCGGTTTGTTCGGTCACGTAGGCGGGCAGGTCGGCCTGGCGCGGGTCGATGGCGTCCAGCCCCAGTTGGCGGGCCAGTTCCAGCCGGAAGGGGTTGATTTCCGAAACCAGCACGCGCGCGCCGGCGTGTTTGGCTACCAGCGCAATCAAAATACCGATGGGGCCGCCGCCCAGCACCACGGCGTATTCGCCGGGCTGAACCTGCCCCATGCGGACATCGTGGCAGGCCACGGCCAGCGGCTCAATCATCGCGCCGTGGGTCAGCGACAGGTTGGCGGGCAGGTGGTGCAGGGTGTGGGCGGGCACGGTCCAGTAGCTTTGGAATGCGCCGGGGGTGTCGATGCCCAGGAATTTGAGGTTTTGGCAGATGTGACTGTGTCCGGCCTCGCAGGCGGGACAGTGGCCACAGGGGTCAAGGGGCATCACGGCCACCGCGTCGCCCACAGAAAAGCCGGTCACGCCGTTGCCAACCGCCGAGACGGTGCCGGAGACTTCGTGGCCCATAATCTGGGGGAAGGTGACTCGTTGGTCCATCACGCCGTGAAAGATATGCAGGTCGGTGCCGCAAATGCCCACGTGCGATACCTTGAGTTGCACCTGGTCCGGCCCCGGCTCCACCGGCGCACAGTCGCCGATGGTGATGGTTTGGTTACCGTGATAAAAGGCTGCGTGCATCGTTGCGTCTCCCGTTTCTGGTGGGTGAGTGGTCAGCAATGAATAATTT
>RFJF01000344.1 GCA_003695455.1 Chloroflexota bacterium | reverse complement strand
GTAGGGAACCTTCACCCAATCCGCGCCCAATTCCGCGGCCACCCGCGCCGATACGGCAATGCTTTCGGCGGTGCGGAACTCCGGCCCGCTGTCAAAACCGCCCGGCACCATTTCGGCCATCACCGGCAAGCCCCAGGCGTGGGCCTGGCCGATCACCCGGGCCAGCGTTTCAAGCGTGGCCTCTTCTTTGGCCGAGCCGGGAAACGCAGACACGGCTACTGCGTCCGCGCCCAGCCGCAGGGCATCCTCCACGGTGTAAAATTGCGCGCCGGGACCGTCCATCGCCCCGAGTTTGGTGCCGCCGCCGTCCAGCCGCAAAATCAGGCCCAGCGGCGCAATTTGGCGGGCAAAGCGGGTAGCGGTGCCAAAGGTGGTCAAAATAGCGTCCGCGCCCCCGGCGGCAATTTTGGGCAGCGTGTCGGCGGGACGTTCCATCCCCGGCGCGGGGCCGTCAATCATGCCGTGGTCAAAGGCCACAATCAGCGCCCGGCCGTCGGGCCGGAAAATGCGGTTCAATCTGCGAGTGGTGGGCATAGATTCTCCTCCTGAAAATACGGTAGACGGCAAACGGTAGACAGCAAATGTGCGAACGGCGAGTGACGATTGTGCGCCCCTGCCATTTGCGACTTGCCACGTGCGACCTGCGCACCCATCAAACAATTTGCAAGCGGCCGTCGCGGCGGGCGCCGGTTTCTGCTGTCACCCCACCGTTTTCACGGATAAAGGTGAGCAGTTCATCACGGACGTACAGGTTGGTTTCAAGCCGGGGCATGGCCCGCATATCCGCCAACTCAAAGCGGCGGCGCACCGAGGCCTCCCAGCCGGCGGCGGGTTTGCGCACAAAACTGGTGCAGGCCATCAGAAAGGCGCGGTCAAGCTGTTTCTCCAGCGGGATACCGTTGACCAGAATATCGGCGGCAAAGGCGGCGGCGCGCTGCTCTGTCAGGTGGATGGTGTAGCGCAACTGGCGGCTGAAGTGCAGAAAGCCGCGCTCGGTGTGCGGTTCGCCGGGGCGGTCGGCGCGGCGGGCGTTATCGGCCAGCAGTTGCCCAAGCTGGCTGCCGGTGAGCCAGCAAATGCGAATGGTGTCGGCAAACGGCATCACGTTGAACCAGTCACCAAAGGTAAGTTCCCCGCCGGCCGGCAGGCCGCAGCGCACACAACTGGTATCTACCACCGCAAAATCAACATTGTGACCGCTGGCCCGGCAGCGCGTGACCAGCGCGTCGGCAATAAAATTGGCAAAGGCCGATTCTCCGGCGGCAAAAAAATTGCGAACCGAATCAGTGTGCAAATCCGGGTGGGAGGCCACCGGCCCCAACCGGCGTTCAAAGAGGGGCCGAACCATCTGCACCAGCGGCTGGACGTGCGCTTGCTCAAATTCGGCATCGGCGGGCAGATTTTGCACGGGCGTGAGCCGGGCGTGGGTTACGGCGGCGCTGCGGCGAACGGTGATGTCCACTTCGCCCAGAAAATGGCCCAGCGAGCCGGCCTGCACAATTGGCACCTGATTTTCAATGTTGCCGGCGCTCAGCCCCTGTTCGTTGAGCACGTGGTGGGTGTGGCCGCCCACAATCAAATGCGCGGCGTTGGGCGGCAAACTGCGGGCCAGTTCCACATCGCCGGCCTCGGTGACGGTGGCCGAGCCGGAGCCGAGGCTGTACCCCAAATGGCTCAAAATGATAACTACATCGCACAGCGGGCGAATGGCGGGCAGAATGTGGTGGGCCACCTGCACCGGGTTGATAACGTGCAGGCCGGGGTCACACTGGGGTTTGATGGCCGTTGGGGTGGTCAGGCCGATAACGCCCACCCGCACACCCTTGAGCACAAACAGCGCCGCCGGGTAGTAGGTTCCCGCCAGCCAGCGCGAGCCGACCAGATTGGCGGCCAGCAGGGGGAAGTTGGCGTCGTGCTGCACACCGAGCGCCAGTTGGTGCGTGCCCAAATCCAGATCGTGGTTGCCAAAGGTGGCGGCGTCAATTCCGGCGGCGGAGTAGAGGCGGTAGCCGGCGTGGGTCTGAAAATCCTGCGGGACATCGCCCAGCAATTCATCGAACACCGCGCCCACCAAATCATCGCCGGCAGAGAGGGCCAGCACCGCCGCGTTGGGGTTGTCCTGCCGGGTGCGGCGCACATCGCGGATGCGCCACGCAATTTTGGAGAAGATGGGCGAATCGCCCTGCCGGGTGAAGGCAGACAGGTGGCCGTGCAAGTCGTTGATATGCAGTACCCGTAACTGGAACGGGTTTTGGGCCAAATCAGTACGGGGCGGGGGCAAGGTCACGTCGCTGTCGGCGGCAATGTGGGTAACGGGCGTGCCGGTGGCATCGCCCACAAACAGAAACAGTTCTGCGCCGGACGCGCCGTTGGGGTTGGGCACGGCACGAATCAGGCGCAGGGTTCCGGGGGGCGGCAGCAATGAGTCAGGCATGGCGGCTCAGGCAATCCGCCCGAACATATCGGGTTTGATTTGGTACAGGGGCGGCTCGCCGGCAAAAAAGCGGCGGAGTTCCTCGGCGGCCATTTCTCCCATGCGGCCGCAATCTTCAATGCAGCCGGCCAAATGCGGCACCACCACCACGTTTTCCAGCCGGCGCAGGGGGCTGTCTGCGGCGGGGGGTTCGGGGTCGGTCACATCCAAAAAGGCAAAAAAGCGCCCTTTTTCCAGCTCGGCAATGAGCGCCGGTTCGTCAATCAGCGTGCCGCGGGCAGTGTTGATGAGCAGGGCATCGTCCTTCATTTGGGCCAGCCGGGTGGCGTTGAGCAAGTGGATGGTATCGGCTTTGGCCGGCGCATGCAGAGAAACAATATCGGCCTGCGGCAGCATCTCATCCAGTTCCGCCTTTTGCGCGCCCAGTTCGGCGGCGGCTGCGGCGGTGACAAACGGGTCCACCAGCAGTATTTGCACCTCAAAGGGCCGGAGCAGGCGCATGAGATGCCGGCCCACGTGGCTGGCCCCCACAATACCCACGGTTTTGTGGCGCAACTCCCGCGAAGGCCAGTAACTGCTTTCGCGCCAGCCGCCGGCGCGCACGTGCCGGCCCAGCGGCCAGATGCGCTTCATGCCCACAATCATCAGCCCCAACGCGGTAATGGCTACATCTTCGGCCAGCGCGGGGGCGGCGCTGGTTACGTGGATGCCGCGTTTCCACAGGGCGTCACTGACAAAGCGTTTGACGCTGCTGCCCATGTGGGCCATCGCCCGCAACCGGGGCGCGGCAGCCAGCACTTCGGCGTCCAGCGGGGCCACGCCCCAACTGGTCAGGCAGGCGTCGGCCTGCGGCAGAATGTGGAGCAGGTCATTTTTAGCGGCAGGTTCACCGCCGGGGTGCTCGATGAGGCGGGCAAAGCTGCGCAGGGTGGCCCAGGCCGTTGGGTTCAACATGCGGCGGTAGTGATTTTTTCCAATGAGAATAGCAACCGTGGGTTGGGTAGATTGGGTCATTGTTTTTCCTGTGCGTCCGTGTGCGGCAGTCACGGCGGGGTGATAAACGTAGTGTACCGGCATTGGGCCATCGCCACAAATTTTCACGTGACGGGTTGTACTTTTGGCGACTAGCCGGTAAGTTTTATTGTCAGGCGCATGAGATATGGTATAATTGTTAGCATCTTTGAGAGGGAGGCAGTTGCAGTGGCCCAAAAGTTAAAGTTTGTCCTGTCTGATTTGCACATTGGTGCGGGGCAGGCCACTGCTGCAGGCGTTCCGGACCAGGCTTTTGCCGCCACGCAACAATTCATTGATTTTCTGCACACCATCAAGGATGAAAGCGAACGCGACAACCGGGAAATCGAGCTGATTATCAACGGCGATATGTTTGCGTTCCTGCAGGTTCCGGCGGTTGACAATTTTGACCCAAAAATTGTTTATCCGGCAAGCGCCTTTCACGACTCTTCGCAAGAAGCTTCTGTAAAAAGATTGAATATTATTGTGCAGCGCAATACCGCCATTTTTGATGCGCTGTCAGATTTTATCCACGTTGAAAATCCCCAGCGGCGGATAACAATTATCAAAGGCAATCACGATATCAGCCTGTTCTGGCCGGGCGTTAAAACGCGGCTGCGCGAACTGCTGGGGGCCAGCGGTGCGCGGGCCTCGCTGCTGCGTTTTGCCGACGAATTTGTGAGCCGCGAACAAATTTACGTGGAACACGGCCACCAACGCGCCGAAAAGATGAACGGCTACCAGGATTCGTTTGACCCGCGCGCCGCCACCAACCCCACCCAACTGCACTACCCGGCCGGCTCCCGGTTTACCATTGATTTTCTCAACGGGGCCAAATCGCGCTGGTGGTTTGTGGACCACATCAAACCGGCTACGGCGCTCATTTGGTACGCGCTGCACTGGAATTTTGATTTTGCCTGCGACGCGCTGGTCAGCTTTATCCGGCACACGCCATCGTTGGTGGTTAATGATTTGGAACTGGGCAGCCAAACTCTGGTTGCCAACCCAAAGCTTCTCCGGGAACTGGAGAGTCGGGAACAGCGCGACCAACTGGCCCGGAATTACGCCGCCAGCCCGGCGTTTCGGCGTGAATTTCACCGGCTTGTGCAGCAATATTTGGGGGACGCCACCATTGACAACAAAGGCGAGGCCGCGTTCCGGTTTGTGGACATCAGCGACGACCCGCTGGAAATGGGGCAGGCCGACCAGCAACGCCAACGGGCCATGCTGAATCACGCGGCGCAATTGGTGGCAGCGCAGGAGCGGGCAAAAGTCATCTTGTTTGGACACAGTCATTTTCCGGTATTTGAAACGCTGCCCAATGGCTGCACCTACATCAACACCGGCAGTTGGACCCGCGATCTATCAAACGCTGCCCCGGAAACGTGGCGCGCTTTATTTTCCGGCACACTGGCGCCGGCTGATGTCCCGCCGACACTGCCCTACGCCCGCATTGAATACGATGACCACGGTACACCCTCGGCCCGGTTACTTACGTTTAATGGCCCGTCCAATTCTAACACCGAGACCACCGGCAATGACCGGGTTGCAAAAAAACGCACCGGTTCCAAAAGTTTTTTGATTCGCACCTTTCCCCGGATATCCCGGCTGCTGGGCGCCAGCGATCACCCTTCGTAACGGATGCAACATGACTCTTGAACTCAACCAGGTGGCCCCGCAAGTCAAGGCGATGGGCCGCAGCCTGGCACAGCAACAGACAACCCGCGCCGAAGCGCTGGCCCGCGCCCGCGCTCTGCTTTTGCAGTGGTCAGAGCAACAATCCGCCCTGCACGAACGCATCCGGCGGGCTGAAAAAGTGCAGCAAACGCAGCGGTTTGACTGGGTGGGCGCGGCGCCCACCGCCGAGGCGCTGGCGCAGGCGCATCCCCTGCCCGCCGGCCCGGAACAGGTCACAGTCATCGCCAGCGACGGCTCGCAGATTTACCCCGACGCCCACGCGCTGACCCTTTACTACCTGATCAATGTGGGCTGCATTGTCTACCGGCACGGCTCCGGGCAGAAGCCACTGGCCTTCAACCCGCCGCCGGCCCTCTATTTTGAGCCGGATGACCTGTTCGACGCGCAGGGCAATCTCATCTCCGGCGGCGAAGTGAGCGTGCGCCGCGATTTGGCCGAACTGCGGGTGCTGGTGGATGAAATCCCCAAACACACCCACCCCGGCGAACCTGTGCTGGCGCTGATGGATGGGCAAATCCCCCTGCGGGTGATTGATTTGCCCTTTGTCCAGCAGGAACAACAAATCAGCCGCTACCTTGAAATGCTGGATATCATCCGGCACAGCGGCGCGCTGCTGGCCGGCTACATTGACCGTTCGCGCAGCAATTTTGTACTGTCGCTGCTGCACCTGGCCGGGCTGGAACCGGCACAAATCACCGAGGAACGCCTGCGCCGCAACAGCTTCCATCCCCTGACAGACATTGACTTGTTTGGCGATTTGCTTGCCCCCGGCGAACGCAGCGCACTATTTGCGGTGCGGGCCAAAGGGCAGGAACGATACACGCAGGCCGGACACGGCATCCACTTTTTCTACCTGAACGTCAGCGCCCGCCCCCAAACGCCCATGCTGGCCCGTGTGGAAATTCCGGCCTGGGTGGCGGAGGATGCTGCCGCGCTGGATGCGCTGCACGCCACGTTGGTGCGGCAGGCGCGCATTTCCGGCGATTACCCCTACGTGCTGGCCCGCGCCGATGAACTGGCCGTCATTTCCGGCGACGAGCGGGACGCGGTGGAAATGATGCTGGCCGTTGAACTGCGCCGCCAGCGTCTTTCGCCGGATGTATCTCACAAGCAGCGCAACAAAAACAACTTCAGAGCAGGCAAGGAACGTTACGCATGACACCTCAAACATTGACCATCGGCTGGGTGTTGCGCGCCAGCACCACCGGTTTTATTGTGGGCTGCCGGGTGCTGCAACCCGGCGTGCCGCAGTTTGGCGATCTGGTGAAGGTGCCGCTGCCCAACACCGATACCGACGTGTTCGGCCTGATTTACGATGTGCAGGTCCGCGACGACCCGGCCGTGCGCCAGTTGATTCTGGCCGGCGAGATGGAGCCGGAAGCCATGCTGGACCAGCGCGAAAACCGGCTGGTTCCCATCGAGATTGGGGTGTTGGTGGTAGGCTACCGCCAAAACGAGCACATCTTCCAGGGGTTATCGCCGCAGCCGCCGCTGAGTCTGGACGTGCTGACCACGTGCAGCAACGCCGAACTGCGCGAGTTCACCCGCGAGTTGGTGTACCTGCGCCTGATTTTGAACGCCGGCAAAATTCCCGCCGACGAGTTGATTGTGGCCCATCTGCGGCGGGCGGCGTCGGCCTACCCGCCGGAAACCCGCCGCGCGTTTCTGGTGGGCGCCGGGCGTGAAATTGCCCAACTGCTCAATTTTGATTTGGGACGGCTGGATTCAATTTTAAAACGCATCCGGCCGGTTGAGGAGTAAACGCAATGGATTTTTCGGCGGAACAACTGGCGCAACTGCTGGCAACCGGCCAACGCCCACTGTGGCTCTCGAACGCCAACTTGAGCGGGGCCGATTTGCAGGGTGCGGATTTGGCCGGCGCGCGGCTGGTACGGGCCAACCTGAGCCGCGCCGACCTGCGGGCCGCCAATCTGGAAGGTGCAGAACTGACTTACGCCGATTTGAGCACCGCCCAACTGGATGCGGCCAATTTGGCCGGTGCGTCGCTGGCGGGCGGCAACCTGACGGATGCCTCGCTGGCGGGGGCCAACGCAGCCCGCGCCGATTTGAGCCGCGCCACGCTGGCAAACGCCAACTTCAGCATGGCCAACGTTCAGGCAGCCAACTTCAGCGAATCGAATCTGGCGGGGGCGAATCTGGCCGGGGCCAACTTGCAGCACGCCGACCTGAGCGAAACCAATCTGGCCGGGGCCAACCTGCGCGGCGCAGAT
>RFJF01000343.1 GCA_003695455.1 Chloroflexota bacterium | reverse complement strand
GCCCAGGTTTGCGCCCAGCGCCCCAGCATGGGGATGACCACCAACGCCGCCACTCGATGGGTGGGCGGCAGGGCAGCCAGCCCGTTAAATTTGAGCAGCAGCAACAGCACGCCACCCACCGCGCCAAACGCCCCCACCCGGCTGTCCTTCATAATTTCCAGCCGCCGGGCCGCCTCTCGCGGGGGGAGCAGGCCGTCGCAGGAATCCATAAATCCGTCCAGGTGCAGCATTCCGGTTGCGCCCACCCACAGCGCCAGCAGCAGCGCGGCGGCAATTTCCGCCGGGAACAGCCAGAAAAGTGGTTCGGCGGCAGCGGCCAGCAGCAGGCCCAGCACGGCTCCCACCAGCGGAAAGTGCACGGCGGCGTAGCCGGGCGGGCGGCCAGACTCGGCGGGGGCAAAGGGCAGGGGAATAGCGGTGAGTAACTGCCAGGCCATGACAAAATCGGTTAGCGTGTTTTTAATGGCGTTCATTTGAGTTCATTGAGTTTGTGGCGTTTATTGAGTTTGTGGAGTTTGTGGGGTTTCTTGAGTTGGTGGCGTTTGAGATTTGTTCATTGATAATTGGTAATTGGTTGGTATTTAGCCCACAGCATACCACAAACCCGACCAATGCAACACTTTCAATTGTCACAATTTTTTAGTGACAAATGTTACTTCACGCCATTCCAACGAAGGACTAAAATAGAGTGGGGGAAATCAAAATAAATCACTACAAAGGAGAAGGGATTTATGAAAATCAACGCAGGACGATTCCTCAAGCTATTGTTGGTAGCCGGTGTGCTGGCTGCGTTTTTGGGCGCGGCGGCGGCCAACGCGCAGGAACCCACCACCGTTACCATTCTGGAAACATCGGACGTGCACGGCCACATTTACAACTGGGACTTTTTTGGCAACGCCGAAAAAGATCAGGGGTTGGCCATTGTCTCCACACTGGTTGAGCAGGAACGGGCCGCCGACCCCAACCTGCTGCTGCTGGACAACGGCGACACCATTCAGGGCACACCGCTGATTTACTACTACAACACAAAAAAAACAGATGAAACCAACCCGATGGCCGCCGTGATGAACGCCATGGGCTATGATGCCATGACCATTGGCAACCACGAATTCAACTACGGTCAGGACGTGCTGGACAAATTCATTAGCGAAGCCCAGTTTCCGGTGATGTCGGCCAACATCCGCAACAGCGACGGCAGCCAAAAGTACACCCCGTACATCATCAAAGATGTCAACGGAGTCAAAGTAGGTATTTTGAGCCTGACCACCGTCGGGATTCCGGTGTGGGAAAAGCCGGAAAACATTGCCGGGCTGCGCTTTGATGACGCCATAGAAACCGCCAAAGAGTACATCCCCAAAATGAAAGAAGAAGGCGCAACCGTGATTGTGGCGCTGTCTCACAGCGGCGCGCACGTTGAACCCGCCGATTCCCGCGCCGAGGGCGCATGGGAAACCGACTACACCACCTGGGTAGACAAAGGCTACGCCGATGTGCCGGACCAGAATTTTATCATCAAGCTGGCCGAAGCCGTGCCGGAAATTGACGTCATCATGGCCGGGCACGCGCACTCCACCATTCCGCAAAGCGTCATCAACGGCGTGCTGATTGTTGAGCCGTACAAATGGGGACGCGGCGTGTCAAAAGTAACGCTCAAAGTGGATGACGCCGGTAACGTGATTGAAAAAACCGGCGAATTCATCAGCGGCGCCGAAGTTACGCCGGACCAGGCTATTCTTGATATGGCCAAAGACTATCAGGATACGGCGCTGGCATACGTCAATTCCACCATCGGTACCGCCACCGGCGATTTTCCGGGCGCGTACGAAGCCCGCTGGAAAGATGGCGCGCTGGCCGACTTTATCAACGCCGTGCAGCTTGACATGGCCGCCGATGCCGGCTACCCCGCCGATATTTCGCTGGCTGCCATCTTCAACAACGAAGGTCATTTTTCGGCCGGCGATATCAAAATATCTGACGTGTACGGCATTTACCAGTACGACAACACCCTGTACGTAATGGAAGTAACCGGCGACATTCTCAAACGCGCGCTGGAACACGACGCCGAATACTGGGCGCAGGTTGACCCCGCCGCGCCGGCGGTGACAGACCCGGAAACCCTGCTGGCCGGCGATGTCCGCGATTACAACTGGGATATGTACAGCGGCATTGATTACAAAATTGACATTTCCAAACCCGTGGGTGAACGGGTAGTGGACTTGACCTACCAGGGCGCACCGGTTACGCCGGAGCAAAAATTTGTACTGGCAGTGAACAACTACCGCGCCGGCGGTGGCGGCGGCTACAGCATGTTCAAAGAGGGCAAAATCCTCTGGAAATCAATGTCTGAAATCCGCGATTACATGACCGAATACATTGCCGCCAAAGGCACGCTGGACCCGCAAGATTATTACGTGGATAACTGGTCACTGCTGCCGGCCAGCCTGTACGGTGAATCTGCGGCGATGGCTCCCGCCACCCTGCCGGTTTCGGGCGGCGCGCACCCTGATTCTTCGTCTACTGCGCTCTACTTTTTGCTGGGCGGCGGCTTGTTGATTGTAGTGGCGGTGGTTGTGCGCCGCCGGACCAACCGCATCCCGGAATAACATTATAATTTCCCCCACAATCAAACGGCGGCCGGGTTTTAAGTCCGGCCGCCGTTTTTTCCGCTTGCAAACAGTCCCCCCAAATTTTCAACCGCCCAACCGGCCAGACCGCCACAAATTTCCCAACAATACAGAATATGTCAACACTTTACCTATTGGCAATTAACTATTCACTCTGGTATAATGAGCGTGAAGCCGGTTGCCCATCTTTTTGACCTAAACGCAACCGCTCAATCAAAAAATGGTACAAACATCGCTGCAACCGGTTTACCCAACTACCGTACAGAATCTTAAAATTTTTCAAATTGATAAATTCAACGATGACCCATCTCTGATTCACGCCATTTTTACCCGTAACGGCGGGGTGAGTCAGGGCAATTTCAAATCGTTGAATTTGAGCACATCGGTGGGTGACAACCCGGATGCGGTAAATGAAAATATGGCAATTGCCTGCCGCGCCGTGGGGGTTTTGCTGGAAAAAACCGTGAGCTGCCGGCTGGTTCACGGCGCAGACATTGCCACTGTTACGCGCCACAACCAACGGCAAATGATGGGCCGGTTTGATGGATTAATCACCGCCGAGCCAGATATTTACCTGTTTATGCGGTTTGCCGATTGCACGCCGCTGCTGTTTTTTGACCCCGTGCGCCGCGCCGTGGGGCTAACCCACGCCGGCTGGCGGGGAACCATGCAGAATGCCGCCGGCGCCACCGTAAAAGCGATGGTCAACCGGCTGGGCTGCCGGGCCAAAAATATTACCGCGGTGATTGGCCCGGCCATTGGCCCTTGCTGTTACGAAGTTGGCCCGGAGGTCATCAGCGCCGCCCAACACGTGTTCACCGGTGCCAGCACGCTGTTTACCGCCAACGGGCGGCCCGGCCACGCCCGGTTTGACATGTGGCAAGCCAATCGCCGGCAACTGGCCGACGCCGGGGTACAGGACATCATTTCGGCAGAAATCTGCACCGCCTGCCACACCGACTACTTCTTTTCGCACCGGGCAGAACGGGGCAAAACAGGCCGTTTTGGTGTAATTTTGGGGATGCAATGAAACGCGTGATGAGCAACGTTGCCGCCAATCTGGAACAGGTAACCCGCCGGATACACGCCGCCGCCCGGCGCGCCGGACGCGACCCCCGGGGTATTACGCTGGTAGCGGTAACCAAAACGCACCCATTGCAAACGGTCATTGAGGCGTATCAGGCGGGGCTGCGCCATTTTGGCGAAAATCGCGCGGCAGAAGGTAACGCCAAAATTGAAGGTTTTGCCGGCTGGCTGCAAACAAGTTTGCGCGCCGAACCGGCGCAGTGGCATTTTATTGGTCATTTGCAGAGCCGGCAGGCTGCACAGGTTATTGGCGGCCAGTACACGTTAGTTCACTCGGTGGATAGTTTGAAGCTGGCGCAGCGCATCAACCGGCTGGCAGAACGCGATACCCTGCCGCCGGTCAACATTCTACTGCAATGCAACGTATCCGGTGAGGCAACAAAATCGGGCTTTGCACTGGAACGCTGGCCGCAGGAACCGGCTCAATTGAACGAATTTTTGCAGGCTGTGGTGCAAATCCAGTCGCTTAAAAAACTGAATATTCAGGGGCTAATGACAATGGCCCCCTGGTTTGATAACCCGGAAGATGCCCGTCCGGTTTTTCAGCGG
>RFJF01000342.1 GCA_003695455.1 Chloroflexota bacterium | reverse complement strand
GTGTTGCTCAACCCCAACCGTGATTCCGGTCGGGTGGTGGCTGAATATCCGCGCACAGCGGTGCTGGGCAGCTACATCCCGCTTGAACCCACCATCCAGCAAATACTGGACCGGCATCAAATGATTGTTATCCCAAATGTGGAAAATGACCCGCTGACCCAATCTGCGCCAAGCCTTGAAACTTTGGGGGTGAAATCAATTTTAATTGCCCCGTTGGTTGTTCACGGGCGGGTCATTGGCTCGGTGGGGCTGGATGCAATAAAAACCCCGCATAATTTTACGGAGGAAGAGCAAAAAATCTGCCGGATACTGGCCGACCAAATGGCAATCTCTGTGACCAACGCCCATACGTACCAGTCAGAACGCATATCCAGAGCGCAGGCCGACACCCTGCGCGATGTGGCCGCCATTCTGGGCCAAACGCTGGATTTGCAAGACGTGCTCCAGAGAATCCTGGCGCAGTTGGAGCGGCTGGTCACGTGTGACAGTTCGGCCATTTTGTTGCAAAACGAATCCGGATTCAAGGTTGCCGTAACCCGCGGCAACTCCGGCTACCAAATTCCACTGGAACAACCGGTAACCAAATATTTTTTCCGGATTGCCCAATCGCCGCAGGCCACGGTGATTCCCAACACCGAAGATTTTGCCGGCTGGCCCAAAAATGCGCCTGCCCACATAAAAAGCTGGATCGGGGTGCCGTTGATGGTTTCGGGTAACCTGATTGGCCTGCTGTCGGTAGAAGCCAACACCGCCTATTTTTACAGCCACCCCGACGGCCAATTGGTCAAAACATTTGCCGATTTAGCCGCCATGGCCATTTCTAACGCCCGCTTGTACGATCAGGCTCAGCGCGAAATTGCAGAACGCACCCAAACCGAACTGAAACTGCAACAGGCCAAAGAGGCAGCAGAGGCCGCCAACCGCGCCAAAAGCACATTCCTGGCCAACATGAGCCACGAACTGCGCACGCCGCTCAATGCCATCATCGGTTACAGCCAAATGTTGCAGGAAGATGCCGATGAAATGGGGCTTTCGGAATTTAGCGGTGATTTGGAAAAAATCAACAAGGCGGGCAGTCACCTGTTGACAATCATCAGCGATATTCTGGATATGGCTAAAATTGAGGCCGGCAAAATGGACCTGTTTGTGGAGCAGGTTGACATTTGCATGCTGGTGCAAGACGTTTGCGCAACTATTCAACCCGCCGTGAATGAGAACGGCAATACGCTGGTGATTAACTGCCCGGACGATATTGGGGTGCTGAACACAGACCTGGTTAAAATCCGGCAGGGTTTACTGAATTTGCTCAGCAACGCTGCCAAATTTACCCAAAACGGAACCATCACCTTTTCAATTGAGCGCCAACGCCAACCGGCTAATGCAGACGCCCATCCTTCCGCGAGCGAGCAACTGGTCTTTGCCGTACAAGACACAGGTATCGGCATTAATCCGGCGCAAATGAACACGTTGTTCCAGGAGTTTAGTCAGGCCGATTCATCAACCACCCGCAAGTACGGCGGAACCGGACTGGGGTTGGCAATTACCCGCCGTTTTTGCCGCATGCTGGGCGGCGATGTGTTTACAGAAAGTCTGCCCGGCAAGGGAGCAACATTCAAGATTGTACTGCCGGCAAATCCCCACCAACCTTCAGCC
>RFJF01000341.1 GCA_003695455.1 Chloroflexota bacterium | reverse complement strand
GTGAAGGTGGGCGTATCCGGCGTGCTGGCCGGGCTGGCCGATACCGGCAGTCTGGTGGTTCACAGCGGCGCCGGGCAGGCGCGCGCCGCGTCGCTGGTGCCACCGGTGCACGTGGCCCTGCTGTCGGTGGGTGATTTGTACCCGGATTTGCCCACCTGGATGGCCGCGCAGGGCGCCGGGGTGCTGCCGCAAACGGCCAACGTGGTTTTTATCACCGGCCCCAGCAAAACCGCCGACATCGAACTGAACCTGGTGGTTGGCGTTCACGGCCCCGGCGAAGTCCACGTAATTCTGGTGGCAGAGGCGTAAGCCAGATTAAAATCCTCTCATCAATTTCTAAACCTGTACTCATTTTGCGGGTGTACAATTCGGCTACATTGGGCAAAAATTATACGTTGAGCAAGTGAGGTTTAGATGAATCATTCAACCAAAAACACCCTGATTATTGCCGGCGCGAGCGTGCTGGCGGTGCTGATTCTAACCGCCGGGATTTTGACCGGCGGCATTCTGTTTGGCGGCGCCGCCGAGCAAACCGTGCAGGCCGCGCCCCCGCCGCAAATTGCTGCCGGCACCGATTTGGTGGCCGCGCTGGAGCAATCGCTGGAAAAGGTGTACGACGACAACCTGCCATCGGTGGTCAGCATCCGCGTCACCACCAATCTGGATATGAGCAGCTTTGATTTTGGTGGCGAAACCCCGCCGCCGGATCATCCCGATTTCTTCAATCAGGGCAGCGGCTCCGGTTTTGTGTGGGATACCGAAGGCCACATTGTGACCAACAATCACGTGGTTGAAGACGCCACCGATATTGAAGTGGTCTTTGCTGATGACACCGCGGTGAGCGCCGAGGTGGTGGGCACCGACCCCGATTCTGACCTGGCGGTCATCAAAGTTGACCTGCCGGCCAGCGAGTTGAAACCCGTTAAAGTGGGTGACAGTGATAATTTACAAGTGGGCCAGCTTGCCATTGCGCTGGGCAATCCCTTTGGGCAGGATTTCACCATGACGTTTGGCATTGTCAGCGCCGAAGGGCGGCTCATTCGCGGCGGAAACAGCGGCTTCTCCATTCCGTCCGTCATCCAGACCGACGCGCCCATCAACCCCGGCAACTCCGGCGGGCCGCTGCTCAACCGCAACGGCGAAGTCATCGGCATTAACACCCAGATTATCAGCCGCAGCGGCGGCGGCTCCGGCATTGGTTTTGCCGTGCCCATCAACATTGCCAGCCGGGTTGTTCCCACCCTGATTTCCGGCGATGATTACGAGTACGCCTGGCTGGGCATCAGCGGCGGCGAAGTGACCCCGGAAATGGCTGACTTCCGCAATTTGGGGCGAGATGTTCACGGGGCAACGGTGATTGCCGTGCTGGAGGATAGTCCGGCGGCCGAAGCCGGCCTGCTGGGGCGCGATGAATCGCTGGCGGAAGACAGCGATGAATACCTGTACGGCGGCGATATTATCACCGCTATCAACGGCCAGCCGCTGGGCGGCATTGATGATTTGATTGCCTACCTGGTGTCAGACACCCGGCCGGGTGATGACGTTGAACTGAACGTTATCCGCGCCGACGGCACAGAAGAAAATGTAACTGTTACCCTGGGCCGCCGGCCCAGCGCCCCCTCGTTTGGGCAGGTTGAAAAATAATAATTTTGTGCTGAAAATAAAAAGAGTCCGAAATTTTCGTTTCGGACTCTTTTTTTGTGCCGCCAAATTCAAAGCTGAATGCTTATTCGCAGCACGTTATACAATCGCCTGCATACAGGCATAATTTTGAGCCGATGTTGGATTTTCCAATTCTTGTTCAAGAAATATCAGGCAGTGCGCACCTCGGAAACCCACTTCTTGCAGAAGTTCAAGATGGCGCGATACCGGGAAACGTCCAGCTTCAAAATCGTGCCGGGTGCCTTCAGGCTTGACAAAATCCCCGTTCAATAATATTCCGCCACTTGCCATCAGGCGGTGGCAGGTTTGATAAACCTTCCTCGTGTTTTCTTGGCTGCCAAGATCGTGTAATGCCCAGGTTGAAATAATTGCACCCACTGGTCGGGAAACTTTTGCGCCCCAATCTTCGTTAACAAGGTCTGCTTGGGTGAACTTAATCCGGGACATATGAGCGGCGAGACGAGTTGCAGCAAGATTAAGCATTGGGGTTGAGAAATCAATGCCTTCATACGTGATGTTGGGGATTTTCTTGAGCAATCGTTCAGCCAGATAGCCGGGGCCAATCCCCAATTCAACAATGTGGGGTGCAGGCAATGAAGTTTTGCCGATTTGTTGAATGATGGTATCAAATAACTGTAGACGTTCCGGGGTGGGTACAAAACGATTGGCCCAGTCGAGCGCGTTTTGGTTTTCGTGAAAATGATGTTGTGCCCCGATAAATTTCTTCACACTTTGCCCTCGAATTCTGTAATCTGAAATCTGGATTCTGCACTCTGGATTTCTGGCCTCAAATCTCATCCGCGCGGCGGTTGAGAAAACCGGCGGCAAAGGCCATAAATTTGTACACATCGGCAAAGTTAGAGGCCAGCCCCAGCGAAATGCGGATAGCGCCCGCGCTCTTTCCATCCTGCTGCTGAATGGCCGACAGAAACTGCTCAAAGGTCATCCGTTCTTCATTGATGAAACATTCGGTCATTTGCTGTTTGGTCAGCCCGTGCGCCACCTCGCCGGCGCCGGGGTTGCAAAAGCAGCCGCTGCGCACCGAAATGCCGGCCTGGTTTGCCAGCGCCTCAATTCGCCGGAAATCAAACAGATGGCCGTCGGGGTCGTAAAAATTCACGGTGATGGTACCGCCGCGCATGTGGGTGTGGGCGGGGCCGTACAGCGTAACCAGTGGCTGCCCGTTGCTGTGGCACAGGCCGAGTAACTGTTCCAGCAGCCAGCCGGACAGGGCCATGACGCGCTCGTGAATGTGCTCAATGCCGATGTGGTTGAGAAAACGCAGCCCGATTTCTACCGCCGGCAGGTTGAGGTAGTTGACCGTACCATCCTCAAACGCGGCTTCGCCATCGGCCAGATAATAACCCTCGCCCTGCACCGAGGCCAGGGTGATGGTTCCACCGGCAAACCAGGGGCGACGCAACTTGCCCACCGCCCGTTTGCGGGCAATCAGCGCGCCCACGCCGGTGGGGTAGCCAAACATTTTGTAGAACGAGAGGCTCACAAAATCGGGTTGCCAGCGGCTCAAATCCAGCCGGTTGGTGGGGGCAAACGCCGCCGCATCAAGCAGAACATCCCAACCTTTGGCCTGCGCCTGGGCAATCCATTCCAGCGGATGCTGCACGCCCGAAAAGTTGGATTGGGCCGGGTAGGCAAACAGATTGTTGCCGTTGGGGTTGGCGCGCTCCAGATATTCGGCCAGCGTGGCGGGGTCTGCCCGCAAATCGGGCGGCACCACCGGCAGGTAGGTTACGTCTGCGCCTTTGGCGTGGGCAAATTCGCGGATGCCGTTGACCGAGTTGTGGTTGTCAAAGGTGAGCAGGTAGCGGGCATTGGCGTCAAACGGGTACGATTCGCCCACCAGTTTGAGCGCGCCGCTGGCGTTCATTGTGAAAATAACCAGATATTCATCCGCCGGGGCGTTGAAATATTCCAGCACGTAGGCCCGGGCCTGCTCTACCAGGTTGGTCATGGCCAGGCTGGTGGGGTTTTGCGAGTGGGGGTTGCCAAACACGCCGTTGCTCAACAGCGAAATATGCTCGCGCAGTTGCGAATCGGCGTACAGGCCGCCGCCGGTGTAATCCAGATACACCTGCCCCTGCCGGTCC
>RFJF01000340.1 GCA_003695455.1 Chloroflexota bacterium | reverse complement strand
CGGTGGCGCCGGCAGATGGGCCGGTAAATGTTGACGAACCGCCGTCGCTGATGAGGGTGTAGGTAACCAGACTCATTCCGGCAGGAATGTTATCGGTGATGACCAGGTTGTGGCCGGGAATGGCGCTCTGGTTGGAAATGGTGAGCGTGTACGTCACCAAATCATTGGCGCCCACGGTGCAGCCGGTTTCACCCAGCCGGGATACCAGAATATCGTCAAGCTTGACATCCGAACCCGAACCCGGCAACTGAAATTGCAAGTATCCGGCCGCAAAATATTGGTTGGAATCGATGGTATCCAGCAATTTTACACCGTCAACGTACGCCTGAAGCCTGAAGTCTGAAGCGTTTAACTCCACATGGTGCCATTGCCCGGTGTCAAACGCCGACACATCGGCGGATTGAAGGATAAAGCCACTGTTATTGCGGCGGCCTCGCAGTCTCAAACGATTGGCGCTGCTGTCCCACTCAAGCCAGTAGGCATCCCGCCACGCGTTGGAGCCTGTAGTTGATGCTCTGAAAATTACCCGGAACGTGGTGTTGAGATCCTTCTGGATCATGAAACTCAGATCAAAATCAGAGAATTGTTGCCCGGTATGTTCCATATCGGCAAAATTCAACAGATTCAGCACGCCCTGGCTGACCTGAATTGGCCCTCCAATATTATTCCATTTGGTGGCATCAAACGTATTGGTGTTGAAGTTATCCTGAAGCAGCACGGCCCGGCAGCCCGGCGGAGTTACATACGATTTGCCGATATGCAAAATGGGTTCAACCACATCCACATTGGCCGTGTCGGTAAAGGTGAAGGTGGTAGCGTTGCCGGCCTCGCGGTAGGTAAGCGTAATCTGGTTGGTCTGGCGAACACCATCAATATTTACGGCAACATTGGCAATGACGGTGGTGATGATACCGTTAAAGGCCACCGTGCCAGATACGCTGCCCACCTGCCAGATAACATTACCGGGCTGGCCGTTGGCCGGCGCGGTTGTGGGTGCCACCGGGCCAATTCGGGTGGGGCCGGCATCGCTGCCGTCGGAGTCGGTGGTGTAGACCAGCGTGGCAGACAGATACCCCAACCCGGCAGGCAGGGCATCGGTCAGAACCAGGGCCTGGTAATTGAAATCAAGCCCGTTGATGAAGCCGGTAAAGGTAAATACCGTTACATCGCCGATGGTTCCGGTCTGAAGGTTTGGCCCTTTAATAAATTGGGCCAGCAGCGAGGCATGGGCTGTGGTGCTGATGATGGTGTGATCACAGCCGCCTGTACAGGAACCCCTCACTTCCACATCGCTGTTAAGCGTTTGGCCGGTAATGGGAACCGTGCCGGTGACGGTTGCCGTCCAGACCTCGTTGGGGCGCAATGTTCGCGCCAGCGTCCAGACCACGGTTTTGTTGGCAATATTGATGGATGGAGTCTCGCCAAATGCCCCCTGCCCGCCGCCAAAACTGACAAATCCGGGGCTGAGCGTGTCGGTGACCACCAGGTTGTCGGCGTCGCCGGGACCGGCGTTGGTAACGGTGATGGTCCACGAAACGATATCGCCGCCGTTTACGTTGGCAAGTTTTGGCGACAGGGATACCGACACATTAGGCTCGTTGACGGTGACGGTTCTCTGAACAGAGTCGGTCAGGGTGCCGGTGGTAGTACAGACGGCGTTGGCATGGTACGCCACATCGGCCTGATTTTGGTTACCCAGATTGACACTACATGTGCCGCTGGTGGCACTGTTCACCTGCCGGAAAACCAGGTTGGTTGTTCCGGCGGGCACGGCATTCCAACTGAAAATGACAATATTGCCGCCACCGGCGGTAACAATGTTGGTAGGCGTGAGAGCGCTGACGTTGTTCGTCAGGTTGTTGGTCACTCTGACCAGACTGCCGTACGAAAAGCCGGTGGGCAGGGTATCGGTGAGTGTTACCGAGTAAACCGGCGCCGGTGTGGTCAGGGTTACGGTAATCAGACCGCCGCAAATGCTGATGTCTGTGTTGGACGGCATACTGAGCGTTAACTCCGGCCGGCCGCGGAAATCTGCCGTGGCGGTAATGGGGTTCGCCCGACAGCCGGCGTCGCAGCCGTAGGTAGCCACGACCTGGTTAGTAGTGGTAATCAGGCAGAAATCGGTATCGGTGGCGTTGACGGTGGTGGTAATGTAGAGAATCCGGTCAATGCCGTCAGCCGGCAAATCGCCAATGTTCCACGTGACATGGCCGGCGGTGGGCGTAATAACCCCCACGGCAGAACTGGCCGTGGGTACCGCCACATTCATGTTGGGCGGCAGGGTGTCTTCAACCACCAGGTTTTTGGCTTTGAACGCTGTGGCGGCATTGTTGATGGTCACGCGCCACACAATCACATCGCCCGGCTCGCCATAGACCACGGGCGAGAACTGGGTGAAGCCGTTGGTAACATTGCGTCCTTCTTTAACCATCGAGATACTTGGCTCGATGGTGTTGAGCGTGACGGCCTGCTCATCACGGAAGAAGAAGTTACCGCACGGCTCCTTCCCGCCGGCCGAGGCCACCACGTTATTCTGGTCCGGCGCGTCACAATCACCCTGTACCGTAAAGCGTATGTTGACGCTGTCTTCCGGCGCGCGGTCTGCCAGAATGGTGCGGGCGGTAGTGATATCGGTAGAATTAATCAAATCCCAGGTCAGGGTCATCAACGCCGAGCCGGTGATGCTGGTTCCGGTGGCGGTAATCGGCTCAAGGGCAATGTTGGTCAGGCCGGCAATGGGCGTACCGGTCCGGTCGGTCACGGTAATTCGTGCCGAACCGGGCACGTAGGAAAGCGTGGTCAATGTTTCGGTGATGACCATGTCGTAAATGTGGGCTTCGGGAGACGCGTTTTTGACCGTCAGAATCACTTCGCCGTTATCGCAAAAGCCCAGGTCGGCGGTTTGGGCGTTAGACGAGCGCACCCCGGTGATGGGCCGCACAAACTGGATGCTCTCTGAGTAAACCTGGCCGCAACTGTTGTTGTAACAGCCGGAATTGAGCAACACGGTAGTGTTCAAATCCACGCAACTCACCGCGTCTACAGCGGTCAAATCAATTTGCACCACCTGCCCCGGCTGGATGTCATCCACCTGCCACTCCACGGTTTGGCCGGGGGCCACCGGCAGCGGCGTGAGCAGGTTAACCTGACTGGTGGCGTTGGTGGTGTAACTGATAAATTGCAGGCCGGCCCCCAACACATCGGTGATGATGGTGCGCCCGGCCACGCCGTTGCCGGTATTGATGGCGTAAATTCGCCATTGGGCCTGGTTGGTTGACAGCAGGTAACGGTCCGGCGTAACAAACAGGCGCACGTCTGGCAATTGCACCGGGCTGGTGTTGCTGCCGGAGTTGCCGTAGGTCACACCGCAGGCGTTGTCAAACTGCACCCCGGCGGCAATCGGCGGGGCCTCGCAACTGCGCTGCATGGTAAAACTGATGGTTCCGGTGAGCGTGCCGTTGGTGCGCAGCGGGTCGGTGAAGGGGTTCTGGAAGGCCCAGGTGATGACGTTGCCGCCCACGGTCACGGTCACGGGGTTTCCGTTGAACACACCGCCGTAAGTGACGGTGTTGGTATCAATGCTGGTAAAATCGGGGCTGCCCACACTGAAGGTGACCACCACGTTATTTGCCACCAACGAGTTTGACAGCAAGTCAGAATCAGACACGGTGAGCGTGACCGGCACTTCTTTACAACCCACAAACGTAGCCGGTTCAATATTCACTTGTAAATCGGCCCGGCGCACGGTGGTGGTAGCCACCTGGTCAAAGAAGTAGCTGTCGCCGGTGCCGCACACCCCCACCGATTCGATATTTAGCACTGCCAGTTGAGACCGGGTGTTAAAGGTTTTGGCCGGCGCGCCAAGCAACAGGGTATCGGTCACAAACAAATCATACGTGATGGTAATATTACGCGAACCAACCGCCACATCGGAAATGACGTTGTCAAAGTGCAGATGGAGTTGCGGCGCGGTCTGCACAAAACCGACCCGGTTGGTCACATCCACACCGTCAACAATCACTGACAATGAGCCGGTAACGTAGCTCAAATCTCCGGGCGAGAGCCCCTCGCCAATGCCCATTGTTTCGGTAAAGGCAACATTGCTCCAGTTGGTGACAAAAACGTGGGTGTATACATTAGACACCTGCAACAAACCGCACACCTCGGCGTTGGATGTGGCACTTTTGGGAGCAACGACAGAATCGATTTTGCTGGGCTGCACTGTCACATCAAAGCTGGCGTTGACCGGCCCAATACCGGAACAGGTAGGACAGGCATCGCCTACCGTACCGGAGGCATTGTTGGTGTAATTGGTGCTGCTGCCGCACTGGTCCGCAATTTCGGCGCGGGCACGCACCTGAATGACCATCTTGCCGGTGAGCGTGACGGCCGTTCCAAACGTTGAAATCGGCACGTCCCACACCAGCCGGGTATCACCGGAGCCAACGGTGCTGGTAACAATGGTAGATGTGACCACGCCGCCGGTGGCGCCGGTACTGCTGGTCAGCGCGTAGGTGGTGTTGCCCACAGATTCGGTGACGGTGCCGGTGTAGGCCAGCACGGTAAACGCCACGGGCATGGTGTCGGTAATGCGCACAGAACCGTCCATATTTTGGGCGTTGCGGGCGGTAAAATCAACGGTAAAGGTAAAGACATCGCCGGGGGCGGGCTGGCCGGACGGCCCGGATTTGTCAATGCCAAAGCGAGGTATTTGGGTCTCATCGTACGGCACAAGCGCGGTTTGGGCGTTAACCGGCGGCGCGGCCAGGCCGCAGGCATCTTCGCTGTTCAGTTGAAACTCCAAATCACGGTTGGCGTAGTTGCCACACGCCGAATCCGGATTGACATTAAACGTCAGGGTAACGGTTTGGCCGGGGGTAATAATTCCACCGTTGCCCACATAAGTAAACTGATTGGTGGTGCTATTAAACGACCAGCCGGCAGAGACAGAACCGGCGTCAACAGTTACATCGGGGGCAAACGGCGTGCCCAATGAGCTGGGGTACGGCTGTGTTCCCGGTAACAGGGTGGTAAAGTTGCTCAGCAAATCTACAATGACATTATGAGCGGTTCCGGCCGTAATTTTGTTGGTCACGGTCAGCACCATTTGCTGCGGTGTGAGGGCGCAGTAATCAAACTTAACCTGACTGACCGTCATATCCAGCGCGGGCCGCCGGATGTCGGGCGAAAGGTCAACTGAACTGGTGGATTGCAGGGGCGCGTGACACAGCGGGCAATCCACATCGGCGGTGGCGGTGACGGTGTTGTTGTAAAAAATGCTGCACGTGTTCAGCCCCGCATCGAGCGCGGTGGCGTTGACCACCAACTGGTCGGTCAGGTTGCCGCTCAGGCCGGTCGAATCAATCGTCCAGATAAGCTGGTTGCCGCTGGTTACCACCGTACCGTTGGCGGGCGGCACAAAAGTGATACCGGCAGCAAAGGCCGTCGAAACGTTATCGGTGATGACAATGTTGCCGCTGATTGCTTCAATATTCTGCACATTCAGGTTGACGGTGAAGGTGGCGTCGCGGTTGTTGGCGGCCAGCGACCCGGTTTTGTTCACGCTCAATGTGGGCGCGGCCTGCTGTCCAAAGGTGTAATTGACGGTTGCCGGCGGGCCGGCGTAGGGGAATCCGCAGGCGCCGTTGTAATTGGTGGTAAAGTTGAACTGGCCGTTGGTATCGGTGCCGCAAACTGCGGATTTGGGCTGCAACACAAAGGTGAGCACCTTGGTTGCGCCGGGCAGCAGAGCATCGGCGGTGGTAAAGGTATCGGTGCCGTTAAAGTTCCAACCGGAGGCCACGCTCAACACATTAAATTGTGAGTTGATGGGTGAATCACTTTTTACCACAAAATCGCGGGCCGCGCCGGCGGCGGGATCGTTGGTGTAGGTGATGGCCACGGTTTTGGTGGGTGTGGCGCAATATTCAAAATTGACGCTGTTGGCGCTGGCGCTCACCTGCGGGGCGGACAGGTTGTAAACAACGTCAACGTCCTGGCTGACCGGATTGGACTGCGTGCCGTTGCCCTCATCGTTGCCAATGCTCCAGTAGGCAAAGGCGGTGTTGGTCAGATTATTGCAGGAATTGACGGTAGCTGTGACCACATAATTAATGCGCTGGCCAATGGTCATCACCGAAATGGGCGTTAGTGGAAAGTTGTTTTGCACGTTGGTGTAGCCAATACCCGGCACATCGTACACGGTAGCAGAATACACGTTACCCAAACCGGTGTTGGCAAGTTCAATTTCCCACGAAATGACATCGCCAAAGGTGGCATTCTGGATGATGGGACGTTTGGTGATTGCCAGGTTGCCACGCCCCACGGTAATGTTCACCCCGCCGTTCGTCACCGAGGGTGTGCCGGGAGGGTTTTCGTACAAGGCGTTCACATCCAGCCGCTGGCCGGATACCGCATCGCCGCCGGTAGTCATTTTAAAATTAATGGTGATGACCTCGCCCGGAACCATGTTGAACGGCACGTTGGGCGTCCAGGTCACCTGATCTGTGACCGGGTTGTATGATTCGCTGACGGTAATCACCCCGCGCACCGAACTGACAAATGACACACTCCCAACAGTGTATGTAAAACCGTTGCGCGGCATGGTAATGGCCATAGTAAACGTGTAGGCCGTGAGCGCGCTGTTGTTGCTGACGGTGATGGTGTACACATCGCCAAAATGATTGCCGGCGCTCACCCCGCCGGATGGCTGCTCCGGCACCACATCCAGCCCGGGAATGGTGAAAAACAGGCCGGGCGACGGATTGGCCTGCGGGGCAACGGGCATGGCCGGCGGCGCAAACCAGTTGGGCAATGGAGACAGGGCCGCGGGTTGGAGAATGAGGTTGGCAGGCTGGTTTTCCGGCCCGCTCCCGGCGTTTTCAGTGAACCAGCCGGGCAGCACGGGTGCGGCGGGAGCCTGCGGAATCAGTGTTACATTTTCTGCACTCGGCGTGCCGCCGGTCTCTTTTGCTGCAAACCAGTTGGGCAGTACCGGCACAGCCGGGGGTTGGGGTACGAGGATTGATTGCTCTGCCTCCGGTGCCGGGGCCGCTTCTGTTGGGGCAAACCAGTTGGGCAGCGGTGACAGGGCCGCGGGTTGGCCGCCCAAATCGGCGGCGCTGTTTTTTGCAAACCAGCCGGGCAGCACGGCAACATCTGCCGGTTGCGGAACAGTGGCTGTGCGCTCCGCCTTTTCTGCAAACCAGTTGGGCAGAATTTCGCCGGCGGGCAGAGCCGGGTTGGGATTGGCGGGTTTGGCATTGGCTACCACCGCCGGCACCGCCAGCGACAAGCCGGCCAGCGGCTCGGGGTCAATCTCTGAAGTAACCGAGGACTTAAACCACCCCGGCAACACAGCATGGGCATCGGCGCCAACAGATGTCAGCGGTTGGTGCGCAGTAACAATTGTTTCAACCGGCCGGTGGTGCGCATTAATGGCCGGTGTACCCAAATCAACGGTGGCCGCATGGGCGGGCAAGGCCTGAAAAGGGAACAAGTTGATTAACAACGAAAACAGGCTCACCGTTGAGCCAATTTTGTGTCGCAATGTGTTTGGCACAGAGATACCCTCTTTCTCCGAAAATCACCTGACGGGGGCGGACAGCGTGACTGCAATACGCCAATAATCTGCCGAACTGTCACTCATCCGGTAACAACGCCGGCACAGGAATCGCGTGTCATGCGTGGCCGGTTTTACACGATTTCTTTATTCGGCAATTTGTGCAAAAAACTTAAAACTGTGTTGATTTCTGACTGATAATACAACATAGCTGATTAAAATTTTACGCGCCGAGGTGGCAGGCCCGTATAGGCCAATAGTCCCTATGAAGCCGGCGGCAAATTATCAAGTATCAGCTGATTGTCTGGCCGGTCACTGATATTTTGGCCAATGTACGACCACACAATCTGGCCCTGCGGGTTGATGACAAACACTGCAGGAGTTGCCACCCGGTCGCCGAGCAAATTGTACACCCCGTAGGCATCGGCTACCTGATGGTCGGGGTCTGCCAGAATGGG
>RFJF01000339.1 GCA_003695455.1 Chloroflexota bacterium | reverse complement strand
GGTCCACACTACCGTCCAGCCCGTGCAGGGACTCCGGCGTGAGTTTGGCAAAATGCAGCCGGCTGTCGGGAAAGGCCTCGGCCAAATCATCAACCAGAAACGCGGCCCGCTCGGCAGTACGATTGAAGACCGTCACTTCGGCGGCCTCGGCGCGGCACAGCGCAAACACCACCGCCCGCGCCGCACCGCCCGCGCCAAGCACCAGCACCCGCATCCCTTTGGGCTGGCAATTGGCCTCAAGCAGCGCGTTGAGAAAGCCCACCGCGTCGGTGTTGAAGCCGTAAAATTTGCCATCCTGAATGTGAATGGTGTTGACCGCGCCGGTAATCTGCGCGGCGTCGCTGAGGTGGTCAATATAGCGGATGACGGCCTGTTTGTGCGGCACGGTAACGTTGGTCCCCACAAACCCAAGCGCCAGCAAGCCCTGCATGGCGCTGTGGACATTGCTGGGTTCCACCGGCAGAGGCACGTAGGCAAAATCCAGCCCGCAGGCGGCAAAGGCGGCATTCTGCATGGCGGGGCTCAGGCTGTGGTTCACCGGCCAGCCCATCACCCCTACCAGCGCCGTTTTTCCGGAAATACAAAATGCTTTGGATGACATAAAAAGTCCCTTAAAATTG
Source organism: Chloroflexota bacterium (assembly GCA_003695455.1). Taxonomy (GTDB): domain Bacteria; phylum Chloroflexota; class Anaerolineae; order 4572-78; family J111; genus J095. Next base: position 718 of record RFJF01000339.1, on the reverse strand, counting down.
TGAGTTGTACACATTTTAATAGAGTTATAAACAATTATCCCCTATTTATCCACAATTCACAATTTTTACTGCCACGCGATATTTGCGCCCAGCGATTGCAGCGTTTCCACAAAACCGGGGAAACTTTCGTTCAGTTCGTCGGCATCTTCCACGGTAACGGGGCCATCCGCCGACAGCCCGGCCACGGCCAGCGACATCGCCAGCCGGTGGTCTCGGCGGCTGTGAACCACGCCGCCGCGCAGGGTTTGCGGGCCGTCAATTTCAAAGCCGTCCGGGTGGGGGGTGATGCGCGCGCCCAGTTTGGCAAATTCTTCCACCACGCTGTCAATGCGGTCACTCTCCTTGAGGCGCAGTTCGGCGGCGTCACGCACCACGGTTTTGCCGCGGGCGCGGAGCGCGGCCACCGCAAAAATGGGGAACTCGTCAATCATGCGCACCACCACCTCGCCGCCCACCGCCACGCCGCGCAGGTTGCTGTGTACCACGCGCACATCGGCCACCGGTTCGCCGGCCTGTATTTGCTCATTTTCCAGTTCGATCTGCCCACCCATTTCCTGCAACATTTCCAGCAAGCCGGCGCGGGTAGCGTTGGTGTTGGCCCCGGCCAGGGTGACGCGACTACCGGGCGTGGTCAGCGCCGCCACCAGCAAAAATCCCGCCGAGGACATATCGCCGGGCACGGTGAAATCAAGGGGTTGCAGGGTGAAGTCTTCCGGGT
>RFJF01000338.1 GCA_003695455.1 Chloroflexota bacterium | reverse complement strand
TGGCCAACGCCGCCGAGGTGGGGGGCTACCTGCTGGCCGAAATGCGCCGGCTGGCCGAAAAGTATCCGGTCATCGGTGATGTGCGCGGCAAGGGGCTGATGATTGGCATGGAGTTTGTAGAAGACCGTGCCACTAAAAAACCGGCCAAACAGTTTGTGGCAGACCTGATTCACGAAGCCTACCACAACGGTTTGTTGTTGCTGCCCTGCGGCGCCAGCACCATTCGCTTTATGCCACCGTTGATGCTCAGCCACGAGCAAGCCGCGGAGGGGATTGAAATAATTGACGCGGCCATTCAATCGGTTCTGCAACGCCGGTAGAGTGCAATTTGACAAAAAAAAGACCTTGCGGACGTTTTTGCCGGCAAGGTCTTTTTTGATTCGGTAAATCTGAATACGTCTAGTGGTGCAGAATTTGGTTAAGGAACAACTTGGTGCGTTCCTCTTCGGGGTTGTCAAAGAATTGTTGAGGAGGTTTTTCTTCAACAATGTTACCCTGGTCAAAGAAAATTACCCGGTTGGCTACGTTTTTGGCAAAGCCCATTTCGTGGGTAACAGCCATAATGGTCATCCCGGACTCGGCCAGTTCCTGCATGGCGTCAAGTACCTCTTTAATCATTTCCGGGTCCAGCGCCGAGGTTGGCTCATCAAACAGCATAATTTTGGGCTGCATTGCCAGCGCGCGGGCAATAGCCACCCGCTGCTGCTGTCCACCAGAAAGCTGCCCCGGGTATTTGTTAGCCTGTTCCGGAATTTTTACCCGCTCAAGCTGTTTCATTGCTTCTTCTTCGGCGCGGTCACGACTCCATTTGCGCACGTTAATGGGGGCCAGGGTAATGTTTTGCATTACGGTCAGGTGCGGAAAGAGGTTGAACTGCTGAAACACCATGCCCACCTCGCGGCGGATTTCCTGAATGTTGCGCAGGTCGTTGTTCAGTTCTGTGCCGTCAACAATAATGCGCCCTTTTTGGTGTTCTTCCAGGCGGTTGATGGTACGAATCCAGGTGGATTTGCCGGAACCAGACGGGCCAATAATGACCACCACCTCGCCCTCTTTAACTGTGGTTGAAACGCCGCGCAGGGCGTGGTACTCGCCATACCATTTATGTACTTCTTCACAGATAATTATGTCATTGTCTGATAACATTTCTCAACTCCTCTAGTATTGACCAACGCCGAGTTTCTTCTCGAGTCGCTGGCTGGTGCGTGACATTGCAAAGGAAAATATCCAGTAAACAAGCGCTACAAATGCATAGGTTTCTCGCTGCAGGCCCAACCAGTCGGGTTGGGCTACAACTACCTGGGCAATTTTGAGCAGGTCAAGCAACCCCACAATTGACACCAGCGATGTGTCTTTGAACAGGCTGATAAATTGGCCTACAATAGCAGGAATGACCAGTCGCAGGGCCTGGGGCAGAATAATGAGCCGCATAGATTGGGCATTGCTCAGGCCAACAGCCATAGCGGCCTCATATTGCCCTTTGGGGATGGCTTGTAACCCGCCCCGTACATTTTCTGCCAGGTAGGCGGCACTGAACAGAATAATCCCAACGGTAACCCGCAACAGGTTATCAATTTCAACGTCTTTGGGCAAGAAGATGGGGAGCAGAATTTGGGCCATAAAAAGTACGGTAATGAGTGGCACACCGCGGATCATTTCAATGTATGCCACGGAGAATGCCTTGATGATATTGCCGCCCAAAAAGTATCCAATGGACCAGAAAATGCCAACAATAAAGATGGCCTGAAGCAGTGCGTAAGCTACCGGTGACAATGTAACAACCCAGATTGGGGGGTCCCGGAATAGTACCGGAATGTTCAGGGTTACCGGTTCTGACGGAAAGCCGGCAACTCCCCAGAAAATAAACAGCAGACCTGCGCCATACATCCACAAATAGGGTACGCCGCGTACTTCGCTGCGACGACCAAGCGCCAGCATTAAACCAATAGGGAACGAAACAACAACGCCCACCACCGACAGTACAACCGTTAGCAAAAAGCCGCCCCAACGCAGCGTTGGCACAGTTTCCATACCGGGCAAGCCGTACAGCAACCAGAGAATAGCCGGGAGCGATAATAACCAGAGCCATACCAGCACTTTGCGAAAGGCTTTTAGCGGAGAGCTAAAATTCCAGGCCAACAGGCTGAGGGCGGCCAGCAACAGCACAATCCCCAACGATGCCCAAACCCGCCAGATTTGTTCAGATGGGAACTGCCCCACAGAGAACAATTTTGTGTTGGCACCGATCACCCCCCAAATTGCGCCGGGGGTTACATCTTTCAATAGCTTGACTGCATCGGGGTTAGTTGAGAACAACGCCCCAAAAACGGCCCAGGATAACAAGCCACGAATGGCAAACACAATTAGAGTAACCCCTGCCAACGTGACCATGGCCCCAAACGGGCCAGTGTAAAGGCTGTCTTTTAGCCATTGTGTAGGGCCGGGCCAGTGATGCCGGCCCGCACTAATAACAACGGCAACCAAACCAACAAGCCACAAAATTACAATAATACTGGTCAGTAAAGCCCCGTTTGTCAGGAAGAGAATTGCGTTCCCCAGGGGGGTAACAACACCATTGGGCGCCAGAAAAAATGAGAGACCAACCGGTTTGGCCGTAAATGTAGCGCGAATAATTATTATGTTTGCGGCAACCATCAGAATGGCAAACACAACGCGCCATATGCTGTTGAATACCGTATTTCTAAAATACTCCGGAATATCCAACTCAAACCTGTTTGATGTTGTTAAGGATGTATCTTGTGTATGAGATAAGGTTGCCATTGTCTACCGCTCCACCAGCGCTACTTTTTTGTTGTACCAGTTCAGAAATGCCGAGATTGAAAGGCTCAGCGTGAGGTAAGAGGCTATAAAGACCAGAATCACCTGAACCGCAAAACCGGATTGGTTCATAACCGTATTACCCACTGCCACCAAATCAGGAAAGGCAATGGCAACAGCCAGACTGGAGTTTTTGGTCAGGTTCAAATATTGACTGGTCATGGGCGGAATAATTACCCGCATAGCCTGCGGCAACACAATCAACCGCAACCGCTGTCCCTCGGTCAGGCCCAGCGCCCGCGCCGCTTCTGATTGGCCTTTTGATACCGCCAGAATGCCGGCCCGTACAATTTCGGCGGCAAAGGCGCTGGTGTAGATAACCAGCCCGGCCAGCAGCGCCGCAAATTCCGGAGAAAGTTTGTTGCCGCCCTGAATGTTAAACCCGGCGGGTGCCGGTGTGTTGACTACCAGCGGTGATATAGGGGTTGAAATAATTTCATGCGCTTGCGGGTCGTCCAGCAGAGCGCGTTCTGCGGCCAATTCTGAACCGGTGCCAGCCAGCACATCACAATCGCCACTGGCATAGTTTTTTCCGGCTTTAGCGATGCTGTTTTCATCTTTAACTTTTACCTGAATGCTTTTACGCCGGAGCTGGCTGGCCGCGTTTACAATGCCCACTGAATTTTCTACACCACACACAGTGATGCTGGCATCCTTTAAAATATCAAGCTGACTGCTCAGAACGCTGGTATCTTCTCCGGCGGCGTCAGCCTGAGAAATTTGCTGGGCAAGTTCACCTTGCAAGTTTAGAACATCTTCGGGGGTTTTTAGCGAGTCGATTAATTGCGCGTTCATACCGGTGTCTTTTAACGCATCATCGTCTACTCGCAACATGTAAATGGCTTCAAAATCTTCGTATCGATCAATATTGCGGGAAGCAACGGCCATAAATGCTTGATCAGAGATGAAGGCGCTGGTTACATACCAGCCGGCGCCAATCACCAGCAAGAATGCAACAACTGCGGTAGCCAGTTTGTTACTGGGTTGGCCGGTTCTTTCTTCTGCACGGCTTTGAATAGTCCACAAGGCCATTACCAGAATGAGGGCCAGGACAACAAAGGCCAGCCACACCGGAAAACCCACGGTGGGTTCCAGGCCGGATAAGGTAATTCCTCGCTGATTTAGAAAGATGGGTAATCCAAATGGCTGAATGCTGTCTTTAACGGCCGGAAGTTTGAGAATAACGGCAAAGTAGAGAAAAAATAACAGCACCAACAACGGTACGTTTCTGATAATTTCAATGTAAATGGTGGCAATTTTGCTGATAAGCCAGTTACTGGAGAGGCGGGCAATACCCAGTATGGTACCCAGCAGGGTTGTAAGAATAATACCCAAAAATGATACCCGAATGGTATTGACAATGCCTACCCACAGGGCGCGGCCAAAGGTATCTGTGGCCTGATAATCAATACCTTCTGAAATATCAAAGGCGGCTGTGGTATTCAAAAAATCGAACCCGATTTTCAGCCCTTGCGTTTCGGCATTTTCCAGAAAGTTGTTCACCAGCCAACCAATGCCGGCCAGCACCAGTACCAGCGCAATCAATTGACCAATCACAGCCAGCACACGAACATCCCGCCACAGGGGTATTCTTGCTTCAGCTTTTAAATTTGGTGACGTTGTGGCCATTCACGCCTCTCCTCTTTGACTTGTGCTATGGATTGAGGGTCATAGGGACCTGTTTGTGGTCCAACACCGAATGGTATTAAAAACCCAGCCCGACAAGTGTGGCGTCGGGCTGGGTGGATTTAAAGCCTGGCTTTAGCGGAAGGGCGGGGAGTAAAGTAACCCGCCGTCAGTCCAAAGTGCGTTCATACCGCGTTCCAGATTAAAGACGGTATCGGGGCCCAGGTGGCGGTCGTAAATTTCGCCGTAGTTGCCTACTTGCTTAATTACTTTGACCATAAAGTCATTGTCCAGACCCAGACCCTGGCCCAGGTCGCCTTCAACACCCAGCAGGTTGCGGACTACCGGGTCTTCGCTGGTGGCGGCCATTTCTTCAACGTTTTCAGAGGTAATGCCCAGTTCTTCAGCCTGCATGGTGCCAAAGGTAACCCATTTTACAATGTCAAACCACTGGTCGTCGCCGTGGCGAACCAGCGGGCCAAGCGGCTCTTTTGACATGGTTTCGGGCAAAATAACGTGGGCGCTGGGGTCGGCCAGCAGCGTTTGGTTGGAAACCAGACCGGATTTGTCGGTGGTAAAGCCATCGCAGCGGCCTTCATCGTAAGCGGCCAGCGTTGAGGGGGCATCGGCCAGCACAACCGGCTCGTAGTTAACACCCAGCGCGCGCATTACGTCGGCCAGGTTCTTTTCTGTGGTGGTCCCCTGCTGCACGCAAATGGTGGCGCCTTCAAGGTCTTCCAGGCTTTCAATGCCGCTGTCTTTGCGCACCATCATGCCCTGCCCATCATAGAAGGTGGTGGGGGCAAAGTTAAAGCCCAGCGATGTATCGCGGCTGATGGTCCAGGTGGTGTTACGGCTCAACATATCAATTTCACCGGATTGCAGAACCGGGAAGCGGTCAGAGCCGGTAGTGGCGCGAACTTCAATGGCATCGGCATCGCCCAGAACGGCGGCGGCTACGGCGCGGCAGTAGTCAATGTCAAAGCCGGCAAATTCGTTGGTGTCCGGGTCAAGGTAGCCAAAACCGGGAACATTGGCGTTACCGCCACATTTGAGAACGCCGCGTTCTCTCACAATATCCAGGGTGCTTTGGCCCGCTTGTTCCGCGGGGGCAGCGGTTTCTTCGGTGGTTTCAGCCGGGGCTTCGGTGGGGGCGGCTTCGGCAGCCGGTTCTTCGGTGGGGGCGGCTTCTTCTAC
>RFJF01000337.1 GCA_003695455.1 Chloroflexota bacterium | reverse complement strand
GTACAGCAGCAGGCCGGTCAGCAGAAAAGCGTAGCCCAGCAATTGCCCGCTGCCTTTGGCCAGGTAGGCCAGCGCCGTCAGCACCCCGGCCAGCGCCCAGATGCCCCACCGGTCGGGCCGGTCCAGCGCCCGCAGCATGGCAAACCAGGCCAGCGTGAACAGCAGCACCAGCAACGATTCGGTGAGCGCGGTGGCGCTGTGAACCACAAATTCCACGTTGATGCTGACCAGCCAGGCGGCCACGATGCCGGTGAAGGGGTTGAAGTAGCGCCAGCCCAGCACAAACACGGCCACAATAGTCAGCAATCCAAAGGCCATGCTGGCCAGTTTGGCCTGCGTAAAATAATCCCACTCCCGATGCGCCAGCACCGCCAGCACGGCGGCGTACAGCGGATTGCGCGTGCCGTCGGTGAGCGTGCCGTGCTCGCGCAAATCCAGCCCCAACTGCAAAAACGCGCCCTGGTCGCCCTCGCCGGAGTTGGAGTTGGTGATGGCCCGCCCGTAACTGTGTACGGCAAAGCGGGCCAGCATCAGCGCCAGCAGCACAACGGCCAGCCCGGCGCCAATTTTTTTGAGAGTGGAGGGCGCGAGGTTCAAAAGAGCGACTCCAGCAAGTTGAGGTTGGCTTGAATGTCATCGCCGGCGGTCAGCCGGAAAACGGGGCGTTGCAGCAACCGGTTAATGTGAGCCGAATGGTGCGCCAGTTGCGATTCGAGACCGGTTTGGGCGGCAGGCCACAATTTACGGGCCGCCGCTTCGTCAATCTGCTCCAGTTGACTGGTCCCGTCCGGGGTTCGTTCCAAAAAAACCAGCGGGCCGGGTTGGGCGGTAAAAATGGTGCTACCGGGCCGGAATCGCTCAACGTCAATTTCCAGCTTCATCTCGCCGTTGGCTTGCAGGACGGGTTCAAAACCGGCCAGTTCCGGAAACAGGTGGCGGGCATCCGGCAACAAATGCAGCCACCACGGAATGCCCCACCACACGTCGCCACCGGGGGCAATCCACGTTACTTCTTCTGACAGCAGTTGGAAACCGGAACGCAGCCCGGCAAATGTCAGCGTACTTTTTCCGCCGCCGGCGGGCGCGCGCAGCAATATTGCCTGCCCGTTTTTTGCCGGCGCCGCCGCGTGAACGCCCATCCAGCCCCGGGTTTCCAGCATTTGAAACAGGGCCAACTCCAGAAAGTGCCGCCGCAAAAATGAGACGTTTTGCACAACCGCCTGCGACAGATACCCAAACGCCGCACCCGCCGCCAAATCGGCCGCCAGCGTGTTGTCGTAGCCGGCGCTCTGGTGCAGCAGGTTGCCGTCTCGTCGAAACCGGGGCGTGCCGGGTGATTTGCCGGTACTTTGATTGTGCGCAAACATTCGAAAAGTGAAATCTACCGGCGCGTCCGCCACTGGTTCGCCAAATCGGCCAAACGCCGTTCGGGCTGTGTCGATGATGGCGCTGGAGTTGCTGGACACCAGCAGGGTGTAGCCCATCGGTTTGAGCCGGATTTCATGTAATTGGGGGTGGTGCGTTTTTGATTTCATCGTGAATCCGTGTAAATGGTCTCGAAATTCCCGGTGGTCACCGGCAGGCTGAACGCCGATTGAATACGTGCGCGCGCCACCGCCGATGATTTCGCGTAGCGAGCAGGGTTGTTGAACAAATCACCGATTTGCGCTGCCAATCCGGGCGCATCCCACCCCGGCGGGGCAGCGGCCAAATCACGGGCCGCGCCCACCGGCGTGCCGACCACCGGCAGGCCGCAGGCCATCGCTTCCAGCACGGCCATCCCTTGCGATTCGTGAAGCGATGTTTGCACGTAAATGGCAACGCGTCCAAAAAATTCCGGCATTGCCGGGTAGGGCAGCGCTCCGTGCCACTCAATATTTTGACTCACTTTGAGCCGATGGGCCAATTTGCGCAGTGCATTTTGCTGCGGGCCGTTTCCGGCCAGGTGCAGCACGATGTCCGGGCGCTCAATTTTTACCTGTGCCAGCACATCCAGCAGCAGCGATTGATTTTTGACCGGCAGCAGCGAGGCCGCCTGTACCAGCGCCGGGGGGGTGTTTTCCCGGTGCGGCGGCGGGTGAAAGCGGGTTGTGTCGACGCCCAGCGGGGCCAGCCGCAATTTGCGGGGCGGAACCCCGTGCACCCGACACAAATCGAGGGCGTATTCTGACCCGGCAGTCACACAATTGGCGCGCCGCAGGGCAAAGC
>RFJF01000336.1 GCA_003695455.1 Chloroflexota bacterium | reverse complement strand
GTCTCCAAAACCGAAGGTTGCGGGTTCGATTCCTGCCACCCCTGTACCTGCGGGCGTAGTTCAGTGGTAGAACACCACCTTGCCAAGGTGGATGTCGAGAGTTCGAATCTCTTCGCCCGCTCTCTAAAACTAAAAACCTCACCAACCGGTGAGGTTTTTTGATTTAAACCAGATGTTTAAAATTCAGAAAACGGAGTTCGCGCTTAATTCTCGCGCAGGCCGGCAATAAAATCTTCGGTCATCTGGTAAGCCACGCTGTCGGTAAACTGTTTGGCCGGATGTTTCATAAAATAGGCTGACGGCGAGTAGAGTACCCCGCCGATTCCCCGGTCCAGCGCCAGCTTCAAACAACGAATCGAATCGATTGCCACGCCGGCGGAGTTGGGCGAATCTTCCACAGAGAGGCGCAGTTCCAGATTCATGGGAACGTTGCCAAACAGTTTGCCCTCCATGCGGATAAAACAAACCTTGTTGTCGTTTTGCCAGGGCACGTAATCGCTGGGGCCAACGTGAATGTTGTTGTCATCCAGCCGTTGCGCCGCCACCGACTGCACGGCTTCGGTTTTGGAGACTTTTTTGGAGGCCAGGCGGCTCAGGTTTTTCATGTTGAGAAAATCGGTGTTGCCGCCGGTGTTGAGCTGGTAGGTGCGCTCCAGCTTGACGCCGCGTTTGTGGAACAAGTCGGTCAGGGTGCGGTGGGTAATGGTAGCCCCCAGTTGCGCTTTGATGTCATCGCCAATAATGGGCAGACCTTTGGCTTCAAAGCGAGCGGCCCATTCGGGGTTGCTGGCAATGAAAACCGGCATGTTATTTACATAACCGATGCCGGCTTCCAGCGCACATTCGGCGTAAAACTGAACGGCCTGCTCGGAACCGACGGGCAGGTAATTGACCAGCATATCGGCCCCGGACGCTTTGAGCACGGCCACTACGCCTTCTTTGGTGGCTTCCGGCGCGTCTGCCAGCACAAAGGTGTCCTGTTCGGGGTAATCCCGCATGTGGGCAGAGTAGCCATCCAGAATTTTGCCCATGCGCACGGTAGCGCCGGTTTTGGGGATGTCGTTGCAGAAAATCTGGGTGCAGTTGGGCGGCGCAAAAATGGCGTCGGCAATATCCTGCCCTACTTTGCGCCGGTCTATGTCGAACGCCGCAACTACCTGAATATCCGACGGTTTGTAGCCGCCCAAATCCCAGTGCATCAACCCGATGGCCTCCTCGGCGTTGCTGTCTTTGTAATAGTGAATTCCCTGGATGAGTGAACTGGCGCAGTTACCTACTCCGGCAATGGCAATTTTGATGGTACCCATCTTTAACTCTCCTTTTTGAGTTGAAATAATCTGTTTTTTGTTATCAATTTGAAATAAAAGGCTGCGTCTTTGCTGCCTGCTGAATTGTGATGTTAGCCTTGTGGACGCACGCTCCTTTCTTTTGCGGATGAAAAAAATTGTGATTCAGTGGGCTGCGGGGGCGGTTGAATGCCGAACAATCAGTTCCGGCTCAAAAATGCGGGTGGCCGTGGATGTTTGGCCCTGAATGAGATTACGCAACACCTGAATGGCCTCTTGTCCCACCCGTTCCGTGGGCTGGCGCACGGTGGTCAGCGCCGGAGCGTAGGCCGAGGCCAGTTTCAAATCATCAAAGCCCACCACCGAAAAATCACGGGGAACGTGGTACCCCTGCTGCTGCAAGCCGTTAATCACGCCGATGGCGGTCATATCGTTGTAGCAGAAAATGGCAGTGGGCCGGTTGGGGAGCGCCAGCAGTTGCGGCACGGCCCGGATACCGCCGGTGATGTCGCCATCACCGTCAACTATGAGCGAGTCATCTGCCGGGACGTTGTGCCGGGACAGCACAGCCCGGTACCCGGCAAGGCGCTGCTGTTCGGTGGTGGTGCGGTGCCCCTGCGTGACAAAGGCAATGCGGCGGTGGCCCAGTTCTACCAGATGTTCCATCGCCTTGCTGACGCCCAGCCGGTGGTTGACCGAGACCGAATAGGGGTAGGTGGGGCAACTGACCAGCACAATGGGCATGGCGGTGCGGTTGGGCCAGGCCAGGTAATCACGGTTGAGCAGCGAGCCGACCACAATCAACCCGGCCAGCCGGCTTTCAAAAAAAACGTTGGTCAGGCTCAGTTCCCGCTCGCGGCTGCGATGAAAACTGCTGACAAAAACGTGGTATTTTTCCTCTGTCACGGCGTTTTCAATGTTGGAAATCAAGTCAACGTAAAAGGGGTTGAGAAAATCGTTGACGGCCACGCCAATGGTGGAGGATTGGCTGGAAACCAGCGCGCGCGCCACGCCGCTGGGTACGTAGCCCATCTCGCGGGCCAGAGTTTGGATGCGCTCGGTGGTGGCGGCGCCAATGCCGGGGTGGTTTTTGAGCGCGCGCGATACCGTTGAGGCGGAAACGCCGGCCCGTCTGGCAATATCCTTGATTGAAACAGCCATCAATTTACCTCCCGCCGTAACTGAAACATTTTATGCAAACGTTTGCATATTGTACTGCATTTGGCCGGGTTGTCAAATCCCACAACCGGGGCCAACAAAAAAGGCCGATGCTGAGCGCCACTGCTCGGCATCGGCCTTTGTGTATTTATGGTGGAGGCGGAAGGATAAAGGTGAAAACAACCTTCCACACCGGGTTGCCCGGCATAGGGATGCCGGAGCTACCAGGCTTTCATTCATTGTTGTCGTGCTGCAAACTACCCCCTTATTTCTGTCTTCCGGCTCCTGATTCCTGCCGTTTATTCCGTGGCAACAGCCAGCGCCTGTTCCAGATCGGCAATGATGTCATCAATATGTTCAATGCCAATGCACAGCCGAATCATATCCGGGGTGACGCCGGCGGATTCCAGCTCGGCGTCTGTGAGCTGGCGGTGGGTGGTTGAGGCCGGGTGCGCCGCCAGCGATTTGGCATCGCCGATGTTGACCAGCCGTTTGAACAGCTTGAGCGAGTCGTAAAATTTTACGCCGGCCTCAAATCCGCCTTTGATGCCAAACGTGAGCAGCGCCGACGGCCGGCCGTCGGTGTATTTTTGGGCCAGGTCGTAGTACGGCGAATCCGGCAGGGCGGCAAAGTTGACCCAGGCCACGCTGGGGTGTTCGTTGAGGTAGGTAGCCACGGTGAGGGCGTTATCGCAGTGGCGTTCCATGCGCAGGGCCAGCGTTTCAATGCCCTGCAAAATTAAAAAGGCGTTCAGCGGGCTGATGGCCGAGCCGGTGTTGCGCAGCGGCACGGTGCGGGCGCGGCCAATGTAAGCCGCCGGCCCCAGCGCTTCGGTGTAAACCACGCCGTGGTAGCTGGGTTCGGGGTTGTTCAGCACGGGGAAGCGTTCCGGATGGTCGGCCCACGGAAATTTGCCGGAATCCACAATCACGCCGCCCAGCGAGTTGCCGTGCCCGCCCATGTATTTGGTCAGCGAATGAACTACAATATCGGCCCCGTAATCAATGGGCTTGATGAGGATGGGTGTGGCTACGGTGTTATCCACAATCACCGGTACGCCGTGTTTGTGGGCCATTGCGGCAATGGCTTCGATATCCACAATATTCCCGGCCGGGTTGCCGATGGATTCGCAGTAGACGGCGCTGGTTTTGTCGTCAATCAGGGCTTCAAGGCTGGCCGGGCTGTCATCTTTGGCAAAACGCACCTCAATGCCCTGTTTGGGCAGCATGTGGGCAAACAGGGTGTAGGTTCCGCCGTATAGCAGCGGCACAGAAACAATGTTGTTGCCCTGTTCGGCAATGGTCAAAATTGAGTAGTTAACCGCCGCGCTGCCTGCGCTGAGCGCCAACCCGGCAATGCCCCCTTCCAGTTCGGCAATCCGTTTTTCCAGCACATCAGCGGTGGGATTCATAATCCGGGTATAAATGTTGCCCGGGACCGCCAGGTTGAACAGGTCTGCGCCGTGCTGGGCGTTATCAAATTCATAGGCCACGGTCTGGTAAATGGGAACCGCCACCGCTTTGGTGGTGGGGTCTGTTTCATACCCGCCGTGAATTGCAATAGTGTCTGGTTTCATAATGTGTTCATCTCCTTTTTATTTGTTTTTTAATCCAAGGGGGTCATTGGGGTCAACGCCGGGCACAAACGGGATTTTGCGGTCAACGTTGGTAAGCTGGTACACCAGCCCCAGCCAGTTGTTAAAAATGGCGCGGCCGGTGTCTCGCCAGGTGTTGTCCAGATGAGGCTCTATTTTTGATTCGGGGAAGGGCGGAATGGGTGTGCCAAGGCGCAATCCGGCTTGCACAATAATCTGGTACTCATCAACTATGGTGGCGGCTTCCGGCGAGAAGTAGTTGTCGGGGTGGGGAGGATAATCGTCGCGCTCGCCGTTGATAAAGCGGTTAACTTCTCGCTTGTACTCTTTGAGCAGGCTAATGCGGTCATATTCCGGGTGGCCCTGCAAATAGACAATCCGGAATTGGTCGGGACTGACGGCCATGTGAACGCCGCCCTCTTCGCTGTAAACCAGCGTGGTAAAACCTGCCGCCTCAAGCTGGGCGCGGCTGACATCGTTGTTGCGCGAGTGCGGCACATCAAAGCGGGTGTTGGTGTCCAGCAGCAGGGGGTGGTCTACCTGAGTTATCCGGTGAGTGTAAACGCCCCACCGTTTTTTGGGCAGCGGCCGGCGCTCGATGCTGTGGAGCGCCTGCAAAATGGCGTGCGTAGCCAGACAGGAACAGAGCACCGAGGTGACATGTTCGCTGGCCCAATTAATGATTTGTTGGAGGGGTTCCCAAAATGGCTCCTGGTTCAGTGTAGGGTTGGCTACGTTGGCGCCGGTTATAATCAGCGCATCCAGCCCATCCTGCTGAAGTTGCTCAAAAGTGGTGTAGTAGCGGTCAATGTAGGCTTTCGTTTCCGGGCTGCGGGGCAGACCCGGAATGGAGAACGGGTAAACAAAAAACTGGGCAATCTGGTTGCTGCTGCCTACCAACCGTAAAAATTGCTGTTCGGTGGCGCGCAGAGCCGCGTCGGGCATCATATTTAAAAAGCCGATGTGCAGTTCGCGGATGTCCTGTCGCCGCGCCTGTTCCAGCGACAAAACTTCTTGCCCGCGCTGCTTCAAATTATCGAGCGTGGGCAACGGCATATGGGCAACTAATGGCATGGTGGGGTTCGTCCTGTTTATAAGTTTTTCTTATTGCTGGCTCAGGATTTTACGCCTCTATTGTATTTAGGCAAAATTTGGGGGCAGGGAGGCAAGGCGAAGGGAAAAGGATGAGGGCGAAAAGATGAATAGCGATAACTCGCCGGCTCGCCTATTCGCTGATTTGTCCGGGGAGCAGGTCATTCAGTTGGGCGCGCATGGTTTTGGCGCGGGCCGAGGATTTGAGAGGCCTTAGTTTGAGGTTGATGGAGACGTTGTTGGCAGCGGTTTGCAGCCCGGCTTCCGCCAGCCGAAGCGCAGCGAAAACGTCTCCCTGTGTGTTGGGGTTGATGATGTTGACCACGTCGCGGGCGACGTTGAGCAGGGTTGCGCAGGCCGTCGCAACGCGCAGTTGGGTTTGCGTGGCGTTTTCCTGCGCGGCAACCAGCGCGGCACGGCGAGCTTCTTTCTGCTGCGGGGTTGTTTTGGGCAGGCGGTATGCGGCCAGCACCGCCCCGTAGGCCTCAGAATCAAGCTGGGCCAGCCCGGTGAGTTCCTGTCGCAGCCGGGTGGCCCCGGTGCGGGCGGCTACAATTTCCGGGTGGTGGGCGGCAAATCGAGGCCGGTTGGCGGTGAGGTTGCAGGCCATTTCAAGCAGCGCCGCCGCCATTGCGCCCGCCAGCGCGGCTGCGCTGCCCCCGCCCGGCGCGGCGGTTCCTGCCGCCAGCGCATCCAGATAGTGGCCGATGGGTTGGCCGGTCAGGGCTGCGGAATTGCTCACGGTTGGCGCGCTCCGGCCCGAACGCCGCGCACGGTGTTGGCCACAAACAGCAAAATTGCCAGCACATTCAGCAAGCCGCCCCACTGGTGACCGGGCAGCCAGGTCGCCAGATCGCCGGCAACACGCAGCAGCAAAGACAGGTGCAACAGGGCCAGATGGCTGTAAAAAACGGGACTGTACTGCACTGGCTTGCCCAGCACCGCCGGAAAAATAATGGGCGCGTGTCCAAAAATCATTGACATCACAAAGCCGACAAAAATGGCGTGCTGGGTGGCATCGTAAATGAGGCCGCCGGGCTGCCCGCCGGAAACCATCGCCAGCAGGCCGGCGACGGCCAGCCAGCCGTAGCCGGTAAGCAGGCAGACGGCAATAAAACGGGTCAGACCGCTTTTGCGCACTGTGTAGCGGGCCACATCAAAGCGTAAAAACCAGGCCGCCAGCCCCAGCAGCGCCGCGCCGCACAGCCGCACCCCGGCATCGTAATGAACCAGCGAGGCGACCAGCCCCAGCAAAAACAGCGCCACCGCCGCCAGAAACAAACGCTGGACCGCGTTGCTGTAGCGCAAAATCCGGCCCAGTTCCAGACGCTCGCCGGCAATGGTCAGAATCAAAAATCCCGCCCAAAAATAAACCAGCGTGTAAATGGGCCAGCCCAGCAGCCACAGCACATTGCCGATGAACCAGACCAGCGCGCCCAGCGCCATCACCACCGTGTAGCGCGCGGTTTCAATGCTCAAAATCAGGCCGAACACGGCCACCAGCATCAGGCTGCCGGCCGTGAGCAGCAGCGGGGCAATCAGCCCCGGCACGCCGGCAATCAGCAGAACCCCACCCACGCCGGTGAGCAGCGGGCCAATGTACGTCCAGCGGCGATTGAGCGCCACCGCCCGTTCAACACCGATGACCGTTCCCAAAAATCCGGAAATCATCAGCGGACCGTGACTTACCGGCAGGGTGGGTTGCAACACCGGCCAGGGCCAGCCCAGCCGCAGCAGGCCGGCCCACATGGCCGTGAGCAGGGCAATGAAGCCCAGCGCAATCAGCGGAAATCTGGCGCGGTAGCTGACGGATTGAATCACGGGTTACTCCTGTGGAGAATCAATCATTGTCAGCAGCATCAGCACCGGCGTTTTGGCGCGGATGCTGTGCGGCAGGTGAGGTTCCATTTGCACCCAGGTGCCGGCCTGCGCGGGCATCGAGTCGCTGCCCAGCGTCAAGTCGGCTTCGCCCTGCAAAAAGGTGAGAATGGCGGTTTTGGCCGAGGTGTGCTCGGACAGTTCCTGGCCGGCGGCAAAGGAAAAGAGGATGGTTTTGGCAACCGGCCCGCTGTGAATGGCGCGGCTCAGAATGCTGTCGGCGGGGATGTCGGCGGACTGGTCGGCCAGGTTGGCCACGTAGGCGTACGGCTGCGTCATCATTAGTGCCCGTGCGCCGCGCCGGTCATCTTTTCTGCACCGGCCAGTTTGCCCGCCAATTGTTGGGGTTTGTGGATGAGCACCGGCATGCATTGCGAGCAGACCCAGGCTTGCTTTCCGGCGTAGCGCAGGCTGACCAGCGGAATTTCTTCATCGGAGCGGTCACAGTTCAGACAACGGGTTTGAGAATTGTTCATAATTTGACTCCTGACAATGATAAACGCTC
Source organism: Chloroflexota bacterium (assembly GCA_003695455.1). Classification (GTDB taxonomy): domain Bacteria; phylum Chloroflexota; class Anaerolineae; order 4572-78; family J111; genus J095. Next base: position 3,124 of record RFJF01000336.1, on the reverse strand, counting down.
GAAGATGACACACCTTCGAGCGTTGAATAGTGAATTGCGTTTATTGTACCACCGGAGTCAAACCCGTGTCTGCGACTTTTGTCACAGCCGGCGGCCTGACAGGTTTAATGGACGCCCACCGGATTCTTGGCGCGGGCCAGGTGGGCCTGTTTGAGTACATACGCCAGCCCCAGCGATACCAGCGCCAGCACAATGAACACTACAAAACCGGTGGCGTAACCGGCATTACCCTGTCCGCGCACAAATGCGCCCATAATTGGTGGAATGACAAATCCGCCAAACGCGCCCAGACCACCAACCCAGCCGGCGGCTCCGCCCACCGCCTCCGGGATTTCCTGCGGCACCAGTTTGAACACGGCGGCGTTCCCCACGCCCATGCCCACGGCCATCAGAATTTCACCGATCACCGACAGCGCAAAATTGCCGGACACCGTCATCAGCAGCGCGCCCACCAGCATGGTTGCCAGCGAGAGCAGCGCCGTGTTCTCGCCGCCAATCCGGTCGGCCACCGAGCCGCCGCCTACACGAATCACCGATGCCAGAATTGAATACAGCGCGGTCAGCATCCCGGCTGTTACCGTGGCAACCCCAAAGTAGGATGTCCAGTAAGTGGGCAGCCAGGCCGTCAGGGCAATGAAACCGCCAAACGTGGTAAAGTAAATAGCCACCAGCGCCCAGTTTTTCCAGACTCTGGCCGAAATTTTGAGGCTGTCAATTAACGTGCCTGCCGGGAAAAGTTCCTGCCCGTGCTCGCGGGCCACGGCTTTGGCCTGTTCGTCGTCACTGCCATGCGCCTTGAGTTGAAAATACCAGGCGTTGCGTCCGGTAACGTAATACAACCCCGTGCCGACCACCAGAAACACCAGCCACGCCAGGTACGAACCGGCTAACCCCCAGCCGCTCAGCGCCAGCGGCAGCAAAAACGAGAATAGCCCCGGCGCAATGTTGCCAATTCCGGCGTACGCGCCCAGCGCCCAGCCCTGTTTGGCCTGCGGAAACCAGTACGAAACCTGGCTAATGCCCACAGAAAATGTGGCGATGCCGCAGCCACTCAACAGCCCCAGCAGTAACAACAGCGGGTAAATTCCGGGGCTGAGCCGGGCCGGATACAGGAAGAAAATCACCAAAAACAGGCCGGCCATGCCGATAATTGATAAAATGAGCAGCACAAAGAAGGGCTTGCGCCCGCCGGTGGTGTCCACCCAGGCCGAAAACGGAATCCGCAGCAGCGAGCCGGACAGGGAGGGCATGGCTACCAGCAGCCCGACCATCACCGGGGTTAATTCCATCACTTCCTTGAATTTGTGCGCCGTTGGCCCAAACAGCGATACCGCCGCAAAGCCGATGAAAAAGCCCAGGGTTGCCCCAAACAGGCCCTCTGTGGGTGAACCTTTTAGTTGTTGCATGAGTGACTCCTCCAAATATTGATTGATGCCAGCGTGTTGGCGTATTGGAAATTGAAATTAAAACTCTTTGCGGGCCGGCGAGGTCCGGTTCCAGACCACCACCTGCCAGGGCCGGAAAATGTACCCCAGCGGCACCGATAAAAAGTGAACCAGCCGGGTAAAGGGCAGTAGCGCTACCAGCACAAACGCGCCGACAATGTGCGTTTGCACCATAAACGGCAGGTTGCTCACCAGATCAATTTGCGGGCGGAAGTAAAAAATTGACCACAGGTACGGCACGGCAAAGCCGGCGTACCAACTGGAGCCCCAGCGATAAAAGACGGCAATCCACAGGCCTGCTACCACCTGTACCAGCAGCACCAGCAGCAGCACCCAATCCATCGGCGAGGTGACGACTTTGACCCGTTTGTTGGTAGCCCGCCGGAACATCAGCGCCAGCAGGCCCCACAGGGTCAAAAAGCCAAACGCCAGCGCCGAGGCTTCCAGTACGTACAGCCGCAGCGGCGCGCCGTTCCACAACAACACCCCGCGCGGAATCAGAAAGCCCACCAGATGCCCGGTCAAAATAAACAAAATGCCGTAGTGCCACGGCACCGATCCCCAGAAAAGCTGCCGGTTCTCCAAAAATTGAGACGACAGGCTGGAGTAGGAAAAACGATTGTTGTAGTAACGCCAGAACGTACCCACGATGGCCAGCGCCAGCGCCACGTAGGGAAAAACGCCAAAAAGTAGTTGTTCTGCGGTCATTGTGTCCTCCTCAAAATAGGTTGTTGAGTTTCCCACTGCGGCTGAATCCGGTTGCCCAAAAACGGCTGCACCCGATCCTGCATGCCGGTGCGGCTGTTTACCGCCATCATTGACTCATCAAGCGGCGCTTTGACCAGCGGGGCCAGCACATCCAGCAGGGCGTGCAGCACGTGGCTGTAGGGGTTGGGGGTGTCCGCTTCGGCCTCAAAACTGCCGGCCATCTGCCCCAGCACCGGCGACAAACATTTGTCAATCAGGTTTTGGGCCAGTTCTTCATCGGGGTTGAGCGTGGCCAAAAAGCGCAGGATGACCGGCACGTGGTCGGCCAACTCGCGGCCCCATTCAAAGCCGCGCTCGCGGTAGCGCTGTTGCAGCCGCACCAGAAACTTGCCCCGGTCAAAACTTTCGCCAAACAACATGTAGCCGGCAAAAATAGTGCAGGCCGGGTTGATGTCAAACGTGGCGGTGTACACTTCTTCCTGTTGGCCCAGGTCTGTGCTGCGGGAAAACTCCGCAAAATCGAGCATCCGGTTGGCGGCGTCCGGGTTGGTTGGCCGCAGCAGCGCCGCACAGCGCTGGGCCTGTCCCGTCAGCGCCGGGGTGGGGTAGTCCAGAATATTGCCAAACAGGGTGAACAGGTGGCGGTGTTCAGATGGTGTCATGTTTACAACCCCCGGTGCGGCTTGTCTTTAAAGCCCACGCCCGTTTCGGCTTTGAAGGTGTACGGGTCGCCCATCAGTTCGACGGCCTGCTCGCGGTGCATGGGCGGAACCACAAAACGCTCGTCAAAGGTGGGCAGTGAGGTGAGGCGGTAGATTTCTTCGCACATTTCCGGGGTGAGGCCGGTTTCCTGCATCATTTCCTCAACCTTTTCCATGCCGATGTCGCCGACCTGCTCGGCGCGTTTGAACAGGCGAATGGTCAGCAGTTTTTCGTATACGGCGCGGACGTGTTTCTGGTTGCCGGCGGTG
>RFJF01000025.1 GCA_003695455.1 Chloroflexota bacterium | reverse complement strand
TGTTTGCCAGCCAGGTTGCCATTGCCCTGCAACAATCGCGGTTGCTGCAAGAGGCACAACAATCGGCCCGCCAGCTGAAAATTCTCAGCGAAGTCAGCATGGCCATCAGCTCTACTCTCAACCTGGATACTGCGCTGGAACGGGTGATGGCCCGCGCCGTAGAAATTCTGCACGCCGAAGCCGGATCGCTGCTGCTAATGGACCAGCAGGGCAAGCATTTAACGTTTGAAGTGGTGCTTGGCCCCACCGGCAACGAACTGCTGGGCAAGAAAATTGCGGTGGGCAACGGAATTGTGGGAACCGTGGCTCAAACCAGCGAGCCGCTCATCATCAATGATGTGACCACCGACCCGCGCTGGATGGTGGCCTTTGACCAGGAAACAGAGTTTCAAACCAAAGACGTGCTGTGCGTACCCATGGTGGCACACGAGCGCGTGGTGGGTGTCATCGAACTGATAAACAAGCAGGATGGCACAAACTTTACCCAAAATGATACCAACCTGCTGATGTCTTTTGCCGCGCAAGCGGCCATTGCCATTGAAAATGCACAAATCTTTACCCGCGTAGATAAACAGTTGGCCGAGCGCGTGCAGGAACTGCAAATGCTGCAAATGTTTGACCAGGATTTGCAGGAGTCTTTAAAATTAGAGGATGTACTCAACACCACCCTGACCCACACCATGGACGCGCTGGGCCTTTCGATGGGGGTGATGGGCGTTATCCGTGAAGGGCAAGATACCGAGCCGGGCCTCTACTTGCTGGCCCAGCGCGGTATGCCCATGGAAATGGGCCGCTACCGGATTGACCCCTGGCCGCTTTCCCGGGGAATTCTGGGCCGGGTGGCCCGTACCGGCGAAGCAGAACTGATTAACGACATCACCCAGGCCAAAGATTACGTTCCCAAAACGCACCGCACCCGCTCGCTGCTGGTAGTGCCGGTCAAACGCGAAGGACGGGTCATTGGCGTGCTCAACCTTGAAAGCACCGACCCCAATTACTTTACCGACGACGACCTGTCATTCATCACCATTTTGGTCAATCAGGCCTCTATTGCCATTGACAACGCCCGCCTGTTTGATAAAGTCACAGAAGCAAACAACGCCAAATCTGAATTTATGAACACGGCCTCGCATGAGCTGAAAATCCCCATGACCAGTATCAAGGGGTACGCCAAACTCCTGCAAATGGGGGCTGCGGGAACGCTCAACGAGAAGCAGACAGATTTTCTGAACGTAATTTCAAACAATGTTGACCGCATGGACCGGCTGGTTTCTGACCTGCTGGATGTAAGCCGCATTGAAGCAGGGCGGATTCGGCTGGAACTTGAAAACGTGCAAATCAAAGACGTTATTACCGATGTTGTGGAATCGGTCAGCACGCAAATAGAAAACAAGCATCTTCATTTAAAGCTGAAACTTGACGAGGATTTGCCGGAAATCCGGGCCGATTACGGGCGCATGGTGCAGATTGTTACCAATCTGGTCAGCAATGCTTACAAATACACGCCCGAGGGCGGCAACATTACCGTTTCTGCCCACTCACAAAACAGTGGCTTTGAGGGAATCTCCGTTACCGTGGCCGACACCGGCTTCGGAATTTCAGAAGAAGACCAGGCCAAACTGTTCACCAACTTCTTCCGTTCCGGCGACCAAAACATCCGCAACGAGCCGGGCACCGGGCTGGGGTTATCAATCACCAAGAAAATCATTGAAAATCATGGCGGCGAGCTTTCTTTTGAAAGTGAACTGGGCAAAGGTTCGGCATTTACCTTTACCATGCCGCTAAAAAGCAAAATTCCGCCCGGTGTTGAGGTTGTTGAACGATAAAGCCTCGCGGCGCTAAACTCTGCGGGGTTTTTATTTTTCCAGCCCCCGGCAGCGGTCAATTTCGGCGCGCAACACGGCTTCTGCCTTTGCTGCAAATGGCTGTGCAATGAACAGGTGATCCCGGTAGTAGCCGCACAGCGCCCCCAGCGGAATCTCTGCCCGGGCCAGCAGGCCGGCCACCGCCGCCAAAAACCCCACCACTTCCCAATCCATAGCCACGCTGAAGGTGAACAAACGCAGCGGACCGGTGGTTTCTGCGCCGGGGTATCTGGCAGCTATCGCGTTCCAGTTGGGTTGGGGCAACAGCAGGGTCAGCACATCGGGTTCTGCAATGTACTGCAACACCTGCGCCTCAATCTGCGCCAAATCCGCTTCAACCTGACGCCGGGCAGCCGGGTTGATGCCTGCCAGCACAAACAGGTTGGGATGAACGGTTAGCCGGGTGGCTGCCAAAATTTTTTCTACCGGCGTGCCGCCGCTAATGGTGACGTTGCTCATTTTTGTACTCCTGATGCCCCAGTTTGATGGCGGTGAGATGGATGGGGTTTAATGTGCGGCCGATACAGGCGGGGTCTGCCCATTCGGCGGCCAAAACCTCGAAGGCGCTTTTGGCCTCTGCCATCTGCTCCAACGGCAACACAACATCGTTGGCAACCCGGCAGTAGTAGGCCAGGGCCAGCCCCAGCGGTGTGGTAGTGGTGGGCTTTTCACCTTGCGGCACGCAAAACAGAATGCGGCGCACTTCTACCTTCAGATTTAACTCTTCCCACAACTCGCGCTGAACAGCCAGCGCCGGGTCCTCGCCACGCTCCACCCATCCGCCGGGCAACCCCCACGGATAATCGGGCCGGAAGACATGCTGGGCCAGTAACACCCGGCCCTGGTCATTAAAAACAACGGCCATGACCCCCACATAATTTTTGGGCGCAAATAAACGCACCCCTAACGCCAGCCCCCATCGTAAAAAGGGAACGCGTTTCAGCCAGATTGCAAGATAGTTTTTAGCGTTATGCATTAGATGCCCGGTTAGATTGCGCTTTGATACTTGAGGTAAATGCCAATCTGGTTACAATAAATAGAGAACGGCTATTATAGCACACTCCTAAAAAACACCCGGAACACGGACGTGAAACCCGGAATTTAACAAACCAGACAGTCCAAATTAGGGGCGCAAAACAACGGGCCAAAATTCCTACCCGCAAATTATGTCACTTTGTGTTATAATCAGGCAAGAACTTAACATTAGCATCCACAAAAAAAGGAAAGAATCGCGTGAATCAGCGGCTGCAAATTTTGTCAATAGAAGATGACCCGGAGATGAGCGGGTTAATTCAACTCATTTTTGAACGGTTGGGGCATCGAGTCATTGGCGCCAAACGCGGTGAATTTGGCCTGGAGTTCATCAAAAGTTTACAGCCGGATATTCTGCTGCTTGATATTATGCTGCCCGATATTAACGGCTGGGAAATTTACCGGCAAATGAAAGAGGACGAGGATTTGGCCGATATTCCGGTTATCATTGTTTCGGCCAGAAGCCAGGCGCGTGATGCCGCCGCCGGCCTCAAGGTGGTGGGCAACGACCAGTACGTTGAAAAACCATTTGATGTGCAAAAACTGGTCGGTGCAGTAGACCGGGTTCTGGAAGCCGTTGCCTGAGTTTTTGTTATCCGTGTCCAAAAACGCCCCAACGTTTTTCTTTTGGGGCGTTTTTTATTTTCTGTCGGTTTTGGCAATTGTTGACAAAGCCTCCCCAAATCTTTACCATTATTTCTGCAACCCAAATTCCGGCTGCACAATTTCCACTGCCACATTCACACAAACGGCAACCAACTAAAAAATCACCACTTCTCCTGTACGGAGTTTAGGAACCGTTGCGGTATACCTCGGCAGAAACCGGCGTAAACCGCAATTCTACCCGGGGGTACACCTTTTGGGTAATGACGACTACACCTATGTGCTGATATACTAACACCAGAAATTCGATCTCGCTCATTTGGCGAGATTTGTAAAAATTAAGGAGAAATACTCATGACGGGTAAACCATTCTTCACCACACTGACACTCATTCTTTTGGTTTTGGCTACGGCCGCATGCTCATCTGCCGAAGAACCAACACCCGAACCTGTTGATGTTAGTGCTGTTCAACAACCCAGCGTAGTTTCTGCCGAGGCGTTTGTAGTGCCGGTCAAACAAGCCAATCTGTCGCTCGAAAGTAGCGGCCGCGTAGTAGAAGTTACAATTGAAGAAGGCGACCAGGTTGCCGAAGGCGACTTGCTGGTTCGGCTTGATGACGATATCCAGCAAGCCCAACTGGCCGAAGCACAAGCCGGACTCTCTCAAATTGAGGCCCAACTGGCCGAGGCCGCCGCCGGGCTGGCCGAAGCCCAGGCCAATCTGGCCAAAGTCAAAGCGCCGCCCACTCCGGAAGAGATAGACCAGTTGCAAGCCAACCTTGACCGCGCCCAGGCCGCACTGGCCGAAGCCATTGCCGGCCCCACCGCCCAGGATATTGCCCAGGCAGAAGCCGCCGTGCAAACCGCCCGCGCCCAACTGGCCGAAGTGCTGGCCGATCCCCGTGAAGAAGATTTGCAGGCCGCCGGCTCGCGGCTGCTGCAAACCCAGGCCGATGTTCGCGAAGCCCAAAGCGTGTATGACCGCGTGCGCTACGGCGACCCCAAAGATGTGATGTCGGCGGGGGTGGCGCTTGAAAAAGCCACCCTGGCCTACGAGGCCGCGCAGGCCGACTACGACCGGCTGGTGAACGGCGCCACCCCCGAGCAGGTCAGCACTGCCCGCTCTCGCGTGGCCGAAGCCGAAGCGGCGCTGGCAAAAGTAAAATCCGGCGCTACCCCGGAACAGATTGCCCAGGCCCAGGCCGAAGTAGCCCGCGCCGAAGCGCAACTGGCCCAACTGCTGGCCGGCGCCACCGATGAAGACATTGCCATTGCCGAAGCCGGCGTAGAAACCCGGCAGGCCGCAATGGAATCGGTGCGGGCCGGCATTGAAGCCGCCCAGGCGCAAGTGGCCTCGGCACAGGTGCAGGTGGCAAAACGCGCCCTGGTTGCACCCTTTGCCGGTGAAATTGGCCGGCTGAACGTGGAAGTGGGTGAAATGGTGGCAGCCGGCAGCCCGGTCATTGCCCTGGGCGATACCAGCACGTGGCAAATTGAAACCGATGACCTGACCGAAATTGACGTGGTTGATGTTCAACCCGGCGCCAAAGTATCGATCAGCGTTGACGCCCTGCCCGGCGAAGAATTTGAGGGCACGGTAGTGCGGGTACGGCCGCAGTCAGAAACCAAAGCCGGCGACGTAACCTACACCGTCCTCATCGACATTACCAGCGGCAATACCAACCGCCTGCGCTGGGGTATGACCACCTTTGTTGACATCGAAGCCGACTCCGGTATTCCACGGTAGCGGTTCAGAATCCAGAGTACAGAGTGCAGAGCACAGAATTCGCACCCCTGACTCCCGACTCCTGAGGCCTGCTTTCAAAAGAGTCGGACAGTCCCTGGCGGAACGACAATGAGAATGAAAATAGAGTTCATTTGCCATTCGCTGAATCGCCATTCGCTGAATCGCTGAATCGCTTATTTTCAAGGGAGATTTTCAGATGAAAAAGACAGCCATTTTTGCGGCCCTGCTTTTGGGGCTGCTGGTAGCACTGGGCGGTGCGCCTGCGGCAACAGCCCAGGAAGATTTAGACACCATTCTGGCCCGCGCCGCCGCCAAATCATACCTGAACACGCTGGTCCGGCCCGAACTGGCCGGCGTGCAAAAATTTTACGTCACAGATGGCCTGCGAGCGGACAACCTGCACGCTGAACTGGGCGACGTAACCGGCTACACCGTCACCCGCGCTGACTGGCTGGTTCCCGGCCAAACGTTTGAAGTGCAAGCCGCCCTTCAGCCCGGCGAGCGCGCCCTCACCGTACACACCGGCAAATACAACAACCGCTGGAAGGTGGACGGCGTGGAACTGACCACCCCGGCGGCAGAAGCCGGCCAACCGTCAACCACCATTGTTGAAACCGGGCTGCGCCCGGTGAGCGGCAATGGCAGTGGGCTGCTGGCCTTCCAAACCCGCAGCGGCGGCGATATTTATGTCATCAACGCCGACGGTACCGGCCTGCGCCGCGTGACCCACGGCATTGACCCCCAGCTTTCGCCGGACGGAACGCAAATTGCCTTTACCCGTTGGAATCCGCAGTTTGAACTGTTCACCATCAACACAGACGGCAGCAACGAGCGCTCGTGGTTCAGCAACCGCAAGCAAATGAAATCGCCGGCCTGGTCCGCCGACGGCAGCAAGCTGGTGTTCAGTTTTCAAAATGGCGGCCGGCTGGAGCCGGAATTCCACCGCTACAGCAAAGAAACGCTCATCAAACGTGCCGCCAAAGGCAGCCCGGTCAACATTCCCGATAATGCCCGCGGAATTGAATTTAAAGACGGCAAGCTGCAGTTTGTCATCCCCGCCGATGCTTACTGGTGGCTGGCCGAAATCAACCTGACCAACCAAACCTACCGCGACCTGTCCACCGGCTCCCGCTACAATTACGCCCCCAGCGGCCACCCCATCGACCCCAACGCCTTTATTTTCCGCACCGACAAAGGGATGGGCCTGTACGATGACGCCGCGCAAACCAGTCGCTCCGTCAGTTTTGACGACCGTGACCGGGGCGCAATTTCAATCTCGCCGGACGGCAGCCGCGCCGCCTTCACCTACTTTCAGGACGGTAACTGGGAAATCCACACCATCAACATGGATGGAACCAACCGCCAACGGCTGACAAAAACGCCGTTGAGCGTGGTAGCCGGCCGCACCGCCGCCAACAACCGGGCCTTCACCAACGCCGAAGGCTTCACTACCATGTCGCGGGCGCAGGGCGAATCGATGCCCAACGTGCGCTGGAACAACGCCGCGCCGGTCTGGTCGCCGGACGGCAGCCAGATTGCCTTTGTCACCGACCGCACCGGCCGGTGGGAAATCTGGATTATGAACGCCGACGGCAGCAATCAGCGGCCCATGTTCCCCAACGGCGCGCTTGACAACATCGAGCTGAATTTTGACGGGGTTGACGAGCGCATGCTGTCGTGGCGGTAACACCCACAGGGTGAGACAGCCTGTGCAGAACAGCAACAATAAATGGAAACCAGGGGTCAGGTCGCAAGTGGCAGGGTTACAAGGTTTCAGAGAAACATTCGCCATGCGCTACCCCTGTCCCCTGGCTCCCGACCCCTGATTCCTGTTTTCGAAGGAGGGATACTCCAATGAGCAAGCGGGTTGGAATTTTGGTGGGGGGCGGCGACGTTCCCGGCCTGAATATGTGCCTCAAAAGCCTGGTGTACCGGCTAATTGACGAAGGTTTTGAGCCGGTGGGCATCCGCAAAGGGTGGGAAGGGTTGATCCGTTACGACTACCACGACCCTACCACTTACGGTGATAACTTCATCGAACTGAACAAACAAATGGTGCGGCCCATTGACCGCACCCCCGGCTCCTTTTTGCACTCGTCGCGGGTGAATCCGCTGGCAACACGGCAAAAATTCATCCCCCAATCCGTGCGGCAGGCGGGCCGGGCCACGCAAGATATGACCGGCCACATTAAAGAAGTGGTCGAGCGGCTGGGCTACAAAGCGTTGATTGTGATTGGTGACGATGATGTGCTGCGGTACGCGGCCCACCTGAGCGCGGAAGGCGTGCCGGTTATCGCCATCCCCAAAACCATTCACAACAATATTTTTGGCACCGATTACACCATTGGTTTTAGCACCGGGCTGGCGCGGGGCGTGGCCTTTATCCACGAACTTCGCTCGCTGGCCGGCTCACGCGAACAGGCCGTGGTGGTAGAAACATTCCGGGTGAACTCCGGCCTCAGCACGCTGATGGTCGGTTTTCTGGCCGGCGTTGACCGGGTCATCATTCCCGAAGTTCCGTACGACCCGGAAAAGCTGGCGCTGATGGTTCAGCGTGACAAAGGGTTGAACCCCAGCAATTACGCCGTGGTGCTGGTCAACGATGGCGCGTCGATTGTGGAAGAGAAGGTGCTCAAATACACGCCGCACCTTTCGCCGCAGAGCCAGTCACTGGTGCTGCAGCAAATGACCGAACATCAGGCCGAGGCCGCCCACGAAACAGATTTTTCGCTGGATGAGGTGGTAGAAACCGGTACCAGCCTGGCCGGCAGCGGCATGGTGGTGGCCGAGTTGATGGCTCACCTCACCGGCGATGAGGTGTTTCACCAGTCGCTCACTTACCTGCTGCGCACCGGGCCGCCGGACGGGCAGGATTTGCTGGGCGCGACCAACTTTGCCATTCGGGCGGCACGCCTGCTGGCACAGGGCAAATTCGGCCGGATGACAGCCTACCGGCAGCGCTACAATTTAACCGACGTGGATTTGCAGGTGGTTACGCAGGGCGTGAACGGGGTAAATGTGGATACAATGTACAACGTGGATGAATACAAGCCCAAAGTTGATTTAATTTGGGCCACCACAGATTAGCGGCGGCACGTTGTTCGCCGTTTTCAGGGGGACGCAGGTATGTTTGGCAAAAAAGAAGTTGAGTACGAATACATTGTTCAGGTCAAAGACGTGGTCAAAAGTTTTAAAGTGGGCGATGGCGAAGTAACCATCCTCAAGGGTATTTCGTTTGATGTAAAAAACGGCGAATTTGTGTCGATTGTGGGGCCATCGGGCAACGGCAAATCTACGCTGCTCAACATGATTACCGGCATCGATCGCCCCAGCGGCGGCGATGTGATTGTGACCGGTCGCAACCTGAACAAAATGTCAGAAAATCAGATGGCCGCCTGGCGCGGCGAACACGTGGGCATCATCTTTCAGTTTTTTCAAATGCTGCCCGCGCTCAGCTTGCTGCAAAACGTCATCTTGCCGATGGATTTTGCCAACAAGTACAGCAGCAAAGAACGCCGCGAGCGGGCCATGCACCTGCTGGACATTGTGGGGCTGGCCGACCAGGCCGCCAAACTGCCCAGTATGGTTTCCGGCGGCCAGCAGCAGCGAGCCGCCATTGCCCGCGCCCTGGCCAACGACCCGCCGCTGCTGGTGGGCGATGAACCCACCGGCAACCTCGACGAACGCACTGCGTTTGATGTGTTTGACTTGTTCCAGCGATTGGTGGATGAAGGGAAAAGTATGTTGATGGTCACGCACGACAAAGAGCTGGCGCACCGGGTTCCGCGCGTGGTTGAAATTACCAACGGCAAAATCACCCGCGATGAATATGTGGGGGCCGGCTCAAGCTGGACAGGGTACTAATGAGCGTTATCTGGAACAAAGTCTGGTCTGATTTGTGGGACAACAAAATCCGCACCGCGCTGGCGGTGTTGAGCATCTCCGCCGGGGTGTTTGCCATTGGGGCCACGTTTGGCATGGTCGATCAACTGCTAACCGGCATGGATAACGCCCACCGGGCCGTCACCCCCTCACACGCATTTTTGGCGCTCACCGGCACCATTGACCGCGATACCGCCAACCGCCTCAAAAAAATTGACGGCGTTGAAGACATCGAACTGCTCAACGAAATTTCTGTGCGTTACAAAGTTCACCCGGATGACGAGTGGCAGGCGGCCCGCTTTATCATGCGCGATGATTACACCAACCAGAAATATGATATTCTGCAACTGAAAGAGGGCGACTGGCCCCACAAAAATCACATCGGCATTGAGCGGTTGTCCAGCCAGCACTTTGGCATTGACATTGGCGACCAGGTGATTTTTGAGCTGGACAAAACCGACCGGCCGCTGGATGTGACGGGCAAAATGCGGCACAATTTTGTGGAGCCGCCCCAGTTTGGCGGCGATGCGGTCTTTTTTGCCGCCGCCCCGGCCATGGAACGATTCAACGTGGACAACGGTGAATTTGGCGGATTACTGGTTCGGGTGCAGCCCTACAGCCGCGAATTTGCCCGCGAAATCGCCTCGGAAATCAAGGACCGGCTGGCCAAAGAAGGTATCGGCGTGGGGTTCACCAGTTTTCAGGACCCGGACGAACATTGGGGCCGCATGTTTGTGGAGGGCGTCAATCTGGTGCTGCAAATTCTGGCAGTCATCTCGCTGTTCATGAGCGTGATTCTGGTGACCAACACCATGACCGCCATTGTCACCCAGCAAATCAACCAGATTGGCATTATGAAAGCCATCGGCGGCGGCACCGGCGATATTCTCAAAATCTACCTGACCACCGTGATTGTGTACGGCCTGCTGGCGTTCATCATTTCTCTGCCGCTGGGCGCGCTGGTGGCGTTTGGCATCAGTAAATGGTTTCTCAACCTGTTCAACATTGATTACGACACCTTTCAGGTTTCTACCCGCGCCGTTATTTTTCAGGCCGCGGCGGCCACGCTCATCCCCCTGCTGGCAGCGCTGTGGCCCATTCTGTCCGGTGCGGCCATT
>RFJF01000335.1 GCA_003695455.1 Chloroflexota bacterium | reverse complement strand
GGGTAATGATAAGGCACTTACCGAAGGAGGGATGGCATTATTGGGGTACACAGCGAGTCGATAATCACCAGGGGCAACAGAAAAGGTGTAAGTACCTGAAATATTTGTTGAGACGCCTATTGAATTACCCCCTGAGGGTGTGATTTGCAACCGTTGATTGGTCAACCCATTCCCCTCCCCATCTAGTACCCGCCCTGTAATGGTAATACTGCCAGCCGGCACCAACACAAAATCCAGACTTGTATCGCTGCTGATCACCTGCCCCGGTGTTATTGACTCGGCAAAGCCACTGCTGGCCGGCGGCGTGACCTTGATGTCATATGTGCCCGCATCGACGGACAGGGCGTAGTTGCCGGTTGAGTCGGTAGTGGCGCTGGCCACCGTGGCGGATGTGGCCGGGTTGATGACCGCCACCGTCGCGCCCACAATCGCGGTGCCGGATTGGTCCGTTACCTGGCCGGTAAGCTGGTAGGTCGCCGCCAGGGCAACCTGGTAGAGTAGCACGGTCATGACCACTGCCAGGCTTAACGTGGAAAAAAATTTGGTGTGTGCCTTCATGTTTGACCCTCCCGTGGGTTAGAAATACGATAATGATTTGGCTGAAAATCGCATTAAAAAGCAGTTTGAAACTCGAATTGTGGTGGCCGTGTGGTTAATTTACGGGGTAATTGCATCCTCCTTTATGGGTTCAGATAGATTGCGGAGTGTTGTACGGCACTGAAGGTGCTGTAATTTGATATTGCCTCTATCGAGACCAATCCCAACTTTGATGATAACACAAAAAAACCGACGAATTATTGCAACTTTATTGCAAAATAATTCGGCGCGAATTATTTGAATTGAAGCATTCATTGGCCGGCAAGGGGGCGCGAAGTTAGTGACCGGCGATGCTTCCCGCCCTATCCTGCTACCCGCAAAGATTAGAATCCTTAAATTTTCAAGGTTCCTCCCCAAATACCGGCAAAAAGAGACTCCCCGGCGATGATGATCTGGTAGGATGAGCAAAACAGCCATCATTTTCAAGGAGTTTCCCATTGAACACCCAACATGATCTCAACATCACCCCGCCGCTGCCGGGCGGCAACGGTATCAATGTACTGGTCGCCGCGGCAATGGTCAGTCGGGAAACAGCGGAGTTGCTGCTGGTTGATCCGCTGGCAGCGGCCCGCCGGGGCTACGACGGCGAACCGATTGCCCTGTCACCCGGTGAAGCGAGTTTGTTGGTCTCGGCGCACGGGGCCAGCACTTTGCCCGAACTCTGCCGGCGCATTGTAGCGCTGGGGCGGCGACAACACCGGTAGATCACAACAAATTGTTCGATACCACGGTTGGAATGTCAGTTACCACAGTTGAAGGATCAAACGAAGGAGCGTATGATTATAAAGAAAACAAGCCTGGGTGAGCAAAACTACAGTCAATTTGCGGATCGCTACGCTGAGATTGCAAAAACGAAACCGCACAACGCAGACTACAATTTCCCGGCAGTGGTCAGCTTGTTAACCGATGTGACCGGGACAACGGTATTAGATGCCGGATGCGGGCCGGGCTTCTTTACCCAATGGCTGCTTGAGCAGGGTGCAAACGTAATTGCCTGTGACGTAACCGAGCGAATGGTCGAGATCACTCAGGAAAAAGTGGGTCATCGCGCTACCGTAATCCGCCACGATCTGTACGATCCTCTTGAATTTGCGGCCAACGAAACTTTTGATTGGATCATTTGTCCCCTGGTCCTCGATTACATCGAAGACTGGTCCCCTGTATTTGCTGAATTTGCACGGGTTTTGAAGAGCAAAGGGAAGCTGGTATTTGCGGCCGGGCACCCGGTGGGGGACTATCTCTGGCTGAAATATCGACAAAATTATCAAACCAACTATTTTGATGTGGAAGAATTTGCTACGCCGTGGAAAAGATTTGGAGAACCGCAACCGGTGATCAGGTTTTTCCGCCGTCCGCTCAATCAGATTCTGAATCCGCTGATCGGGTCCGGGTTATTGCTTGATGATGTGCTTGAGCCGTTGCCGGCGCAGAGTTTCAAGGATAAAGACCCGGCAGGCTATGTGAAACTGCATCAGGAACCGGGTTTTATCTGCCTGCGGGCTGTAAAACCATAATGGGGCAATCCGGAGCAGGTTTTCTAAAGGGGGGATACGATGCGAAGTAGCTTCCGTGCCGGTCGTTCGTGGCGGTGGCTGAGCAAGAATTTTAGTGATTCTGTGTCCATAGAGTGTACTCGATCCTGATAATTTTCACCAGAAAATTTAGAGGTTGGCCCAATAATGATTGACAGCTTCTCCAACCTCAACTATAATGACGACATATCCCCCCTACCTTTTCGAGGGTAGGGTGCGAGGCCGTAGCAATTGCTGCGGCTTCTGCTTTTTACCCAATTATGAAAACTATTGTTTACGTTGACGGCTTTAATCTGTATTATGGTGCATTAAGAGGTACTGCCTTTAAATGGCTTAACCTTAACAAATTGTGCCATCTTTTGCTGCCAAAAAATGAAATTGTGAACATCAAATATTTTACAGCAGCCGTGAGTGCCCGCCCTCACGACCCCGACCAGCCCATCCGCCAGCAAATCTACCTGCGGGCGCTAAAAACCCTGCCCAGCCTGGAAATTATCTACGGCCATTTTTTGGCCCACGAAATCCTGATGCCCCGCGCCGATAACCCGGCTCAACTAGTGAAGGTCATCAAAACGGAAGAAAAAGGTTCTGATGTAAATCTTGCCGCCCACCTGATCAACGACGGTCATCGGGGGCGGTATGATGTGGCCGTGTTGATTACCAACGACTCTGACCTGCTGGAGCCGGTGAAAATGGTGCGCCACGAGCTCAATTTGCCGGTAGGTATTTTGAATCCCCAGCGCCGGCCCAGTTGGGTCTTAAAACAGCACGCCAGTTTTATAAAGAAAATCCGGCCCGGCGTGTTACGGGCCAGTCAGTTTCCGGCTCAATTACGAGACGCCACCGGCCATTTCCGCAAACCCGCCACCTGGTAATCAGCCGGTAAGCCTGTCAACAGGCGTGGTCGCTGCTTTCCAGCCGCTTAAACAGTAAAGCCCATATTATTTCTCCTGCGATTAACAGTGTTCCTGCTTGATAATCAAAAAACGTTTCAATTCTAACATAACTCCACAATCAGTACCAGATAACATTTGTCACATAGGTTAGGTGAATATTCTCAGGGTAGCCGATGCCCGTCACCGGGGGGTCTCTTTCAACGTAAAAATCTGCAGAGATTCTGAAATCTCTACGGATTTTTACGGTCGGGTAAACAATTACACCTCATTTGCCGGTGGCCGGATGCGGTGCAGCAGCCTTTCCAGCCGGGGCAGGTCGTGGCCCAGCAGCCGGGCCAGCGTTCGACCCGAAAGGGAAGACGCGCGGCGGGGGTGCGGGCTGCAGCCGTCCGGTTGAGGAGGTGGCGACCAGTAGTTCACATCCACCGGCCGGCGATTCAGACCTCACCGCTGCTGCGGGTCAGCGGCACGGTGCCGAGTAATGACGATACCGTCAGCCTGCTGGCCCACCGGTTGCAGGATTTGCGCGCCGGCTAACCGGGCGGGCGCAGGGCAGTGAGTTTGCGGCGCAGCCGCTCGATGATCCACTCCGGGGCAACGCCGCTGTAGCTGATGTAGAGCTTTTGCCGGGCACGGGTCAGCCCCACGTAGAGCAGTTTGCGTTCCTGGTCCAGCAAGGCCTGAAAATCGGCGCCGGCTGTCTCCACCGGCCGATCTACCCGGAACTCCTCCAGCCCGCAGACAAAGGCCACCTCAAACTCCAGCCC
>RFJF01000024.1 GCA_003695455.1 Chloroflexota bacterium | reverse complement strand
TTCCGGCTCGAAATTCTGTTTTTAAGATACAGTTCCTCACTAATAAGAATATCAGTGAGATTCAAGTTGTCTAAACTCAAAGTTTGTAGTGAGGGTACCATTAGTCTCTTGTCTTTTGTGACCCGTGGCAAATGACTCGTTGTTAACCCCGGAACAACCGCAGTATACACGGATTTTTTAGCCAAGTCAATATTTTTAAGCGATATAATATTGACAAATCCGCTGAAATAGCGTAAATTACTGTAATCATCCGCTGATATATTAACGGACACTCTAATGAAAAGTATCTCACGAAACACCCTGCCGGGCATTGATGACCTGGATGAGCTTGACCGCAAAATCATCAATTACCTGCAAAAAAACGGGCGCGAACCGTTTGTAAAAATTGGCGACGAACTTGGCGTGCCGGCCAGCACCGTGCGAGACCGCACCAACCGGCTGGTTGAACACGGAATTTTACGCATTGTGGGCGTACTCAACCCGCTCAAAGGCCAGAAACGTGTTATGGCCAACATTGGGGTAAAAATTGCAAATGGCCGGCTCAGGGAAATTGCCGGAGAAATTGCCCGGTTTGACGAAGTCTCGTACCTGGTTATCTGCGCCGGCCGCTTTGATTTGATGGTTGAGGTCATTTGCCGCAACAACCGGCACCTGCTTGATTTCACATCTTCGCTACGCGAAATTGAAGGTGTGCAAAACACGGAATCGTTTATTTATTACACCATTGTGAAAGAGGTTTTTGATTTAGGTCCGCTGGATTTATAGTACGGTCCGGCGTAATTGGGGAAAACCGCGTTTCAAATTGACGTTTCTGCACTTTTGTCTATACTAGGCGCAAAGGTCGCCGTAACGCATCCGTGCAGAATCCGGACTAAATGCCGGCCTGTTTTTCCCCCTGTTTCTGAAATCAACACAGTGAGAAATGAAAAGCCTGCGCAGGCATTAAACAGCTACCCAAAAACTCTCTGCCCCGAAAGGAGTTCACGTTGTGACCAACATTGACGTGGAATTGGTGGATGTTACCAAACGATTTGGTGATTTTGAAGCCGTCAAGAATATTTCGCTGCAAATTCAACAGGGCGAATTTTTCTCGCTGCTTGGCCCCAGCGGATGCGGCAAAACCACCAACCTGCGCATGATTGCCGGTTTTGAACTACCCAGCGAGGGAGAAATTTACCTCAAGGGCCAGCCGGTAGGTCAGCTCCCTCCTTTTAAACGCAACGTCAACACCGTATTCCAAAATTACGCCCTGTTTCCACACATGACCATTGCCGACAACGTGGGTTTTGGCCTGGAAATGAAAAAACTCCCCAAAGCCGAAGTTAAACAGCGGGTGAATGACACGCTGGAACTGGTGCGCCTGCCCAACCTGGGTGAACGCAAACCGCGCCAGCTCTCTGGCGGGCAGCAACAGCGGGTGGCGCTGGCCCGGGCGCTTGTCAACCGGCCCGATGTTCTGCTGCTGGACGAGCCGCTCAGCGCGCTTGATTTGAAACTGCGCAAAGCCATGCAACTGGAATTAAAAGAGTTGCAGAACAAGCTGGGCATCACCTTCATCTTTGTAACGCACGACCAGGAAGAAGCCATGACCATGAGCGACCGCATTGCCGTCATGGATCACGGAGTTGTGCTGCAAGTGGGTACACCCACCGAAATTTACGAAAACCCCGCCACCCGATTTGTGGCCGATTTCATCGGCGAAACCAACTTTTTGCCCTGCACCGTTGTTGGCTGCGATAACGGCATTGCCACGGTTCGGCTGGGCGAGATTGCCCAAATCAACGCCGCCTGCGATGCCCAACTGCCTGCCGGGCAGGAAGCCACCGTTATTATCCGGCCGGAAAAAATCAATATTCACCCCACCCGGCCCGATGACGCCACTGCCGACACCATATTTGCCGGCAAAGTGGCCGAATCCGTTTACATTGGCACCGATACCCGTTTTGCGGTAACGCTGGCAGACAACGCCACCGTCAACGTGCGCCACCAAAATGTTTCGGTGGATGACCCGCTAACTCACGTGCGGGCCGGAGACACCGTGTACCTGAGCTGGCAATCGGCGGCAGCCCGGGTGTTAACCGCGTAGAGAGGGCGCAAATGACCAAACGTCAAATAGGCTTTTTGGGAATTTTGCTATCGCCGGGGGCGCTCTGGATTTTGCTGTTCTTTTTGATTCCCTCGCTGTTGATTGTGGTGTACAGTTTTCTGGACCGGCAAACCGGCGGCGGTGTACTGTGGTCCTTTAGCACCGATGCCTACGTTAAGCTGTTCACCCCCAACCCCAATTCACCCATCATCAACGATTTTGTCATCATTTTTCTGCGTTCATTTTGGTGGGCCTTGCTCACCACAATTATTTGCCTGATTTTAGGCTACCCGCTGGCTTTTTTCATCGCCCAACAATCAACCGCCGTCAAAAGTATGTTGATTTTTTTGGTAATGATTCCCTTTTGGACCAACTTTCTGGTACGCACGTACGCCTGGAAATTTATTTTAAACAACAACGGGTTGCTCAACACGCTGCTGCACGGTCTGGGCCTGCCCCGAATTCCCATTATCAACACGCCCACGGCGGTGCTGATTGGGCTGGTGTACGGTTCGCTGCCGTTCATGGTGCTGCCACTGTACGCCTCGATTGAAAAGTTTGACTACACGCTGGTAGAGGCCGCGCAAGATTTGGGGGCCAACTATTTTAAAGTATTCAGCAAGATTTTTTTGCCGCTGACCATGCCCGGCGTGGTAGCCGGCAGCGTGCTGGTGTTCATCCCCGTGGTGGGGCAGTACGTGGTACCCACCATTTTGGGCGGCGGCAAAGTAGCAATGCTGGGCAACATTCTGGCCCAGCAATTTGGGTCGGCCATGAACTGGCCCTTTGGGTCGGCTATCGCCGTAATTTTTATGATTCTGCTGATGTTTGGCATTTTGATTTACTTTTATTTTGAGCGCGAGGAAGAAACGGTGTAATGGCGGTTCAACAGCAAGTGCAGCGCGGCCCGGCGGCCCGCGCCCAAAGCCAAACCCATCCCCCCCGCAAGGCAGGCAGCCGATTGTTGACCTGGGGAAACAGATTGTTGTGGGCCAACATGATTTTCTCGTTTGTGTTTTTGTACCTGCCCATTGTTGTACTGGTAGCTTTCTCGTTTAACGATTCCCGGCTGGCGGCGCGGTGGTCCGGCTTTACACTGAAATGGTACGGCCTGATGTTTACCAGCGAGGCCGTACTGACCGCCTTTTGGAACAGCCTGGTAGTAGCCGTGGTTTCAACCGTTATTTCCACCATTTTGGGAACAATGACAGCCATCGGTATGGAGCGTTTTCGCTTTCCCTTCCGCAAAACCTACGATGGCATTTTGTATCTGCCGGTGATTGTGCCCGATATTGTGATGGGGGTATCGCTGCTGGCCTTTTTTGCGCTGGCGCTGGATGTCATCAACTCAAGTTTTAACCTTACCGGAGATTCAACATTGCGGGCCGGGTTGGGCACGGTGATTATTGCTCACGTGGCGTTTAACATATCGTTTGTGGCCATTGTGGTGCGCACCAGCCTGCGAGATTTCAACAAAGCGCTGGAAGAAGCGGCCATGGATTTGGGCGCCAACGAGTGGACAACCTTTCGGCGGGTAACGCTGCCGCTGATTATGCCCGGTATTTTGGGCGGCGCGCTGCTGGCGTTCACGCTCTCGCTGGATGATTTTGTGATCACCTTTTTTACCACCGGCCCCGGCGCCACCACCCTGCCCATCGAGGTATTTGGCCGCATCCGGCGCGCCATTGGCCCGGATATCAACGCCATTTCTACCGTGATGCTGGTGATGTCTATTGGACTGGTGGTGCTTTCGCAAATTTTGCAGCGCCGGAGCAGCAATTAATTTCAGGGAGTAAAGGAGGTTGGGAGTTTGGGCACTCACCAAACACACCCAACCCACCAACTCACCAAACTATTTTTTCTGAGGAGGAAAGAAAATGAAGAACCAAAAATTTAACGCTTTATTTAGTGTGATGGCGCTGGCGGCAATTGCTCTGCTGCTGGCGGCCTGCGGCGGGGCAGCCACCCCTGCACCCGCCCCGGCGGAAAAAGAGGAAGCCGCCGCACCCGCCCCGGCGGAAAAGGAAGAGGCCGCCGCTCCGGCGGAAAAAGAGGAGGCCGCACCCGCCGAAGAAGCCGCCATGTCAGATCGCTGCGGCGATAAAAGCAAACTCTCCAGCGAACTGAATATTTTCAACTGGGCCGACTACATGGACCCCGACATCATGGCCCGGTTTGAAGAAGAGTGCGGCGTAAAAGTAACGGAGGATATTTACTCCAGCAATGAAGAAATGATGGCCAAAATTCAGGCCGGCAATGCCGGGTACGATATGATTGTGCCCTCGGATTACGCCGTACAGATTCTGGCGGACGGTGGTTTTCTGGCCGAAATTGACAAAGCAAATATCCCAAACATCAGCAATTTGAACCCCGACAACATGGGCATGTATTTTGACCCGGAAAACAAGTACAGTTTGCCCTTCCAGTGGGGAACCACCGGCCTGGCCTACAACGAAACCGCCTTCCCCGACGGCCCGCCCGACAGCCTGGCCTACATTTTTGACCCGGAGAAAGTGTGCGAACACAGCGGCTTTGTCTCCATGCTGGACGACGAGCGTGAATCTATTGGCGCGGCGATGCTCTATCTGGGGTACGATTTTAACGATACCGACCCGGACCACCAGGCAGAGGCTCGCGATGTACTGCTCAAGCAGAAAGATTGCCTGGCCGGTTACAACTCCGACAACTTCAACCAAACTCTGGCCTCTGAAGAAGTGGTGCTGGCCCACGCCTGGAGTGGCGGCGCGGCCCTGGCCCGCGATGAAAACGAAAACATCAAATATCTCATTCCCAAAGAAGGCGGCTCAATTTGGCAGGACAACATGGCCATCCCCGCCGACGCGCCCCACAAATACACCGCCGAGGTCTTTATGAATTACGTGCTTGACCCGGAAATGGGCGCAGTGCTGACCAACTACACCTACTACTTTACCCCCAACACCGCCTCTGAGCCGCTGCTGGATGAGTACTACCACAACCTGCTGAAAGAAGGCGGCATGATGGTTGACGATGAAATTTACAAACGCCTGCACTGGATTAAACGAGATGACAAAACCATTATTTTCTCTGATACGTGGACGGCGGTAAAAGCCCAGTAACACCCAAAACCCCCGGAGGCTTCAAGCTTCCGGGGGTTTTTATTCCTGTTCTACCGGCGCGCCCATCACCCGGCGCTGCAACCAGGCCAGCAGCCGGCGCAACGGATTATGACGGGTGCGCTCGGCAAAATCTTCAACCGCCTCGTCCGGCAGAATTTCCTCGCCGCCCTCGTCGCGCTCCAACTTTTCCCAGTGGCGTAACACCCACACCACCAAATCGGCGTCGGTGCGGCCGGGAAAAAATGACAGAATATCCTGCTGCTGAATTTTTTCCACCAGCGGCAGGTACACGGTATCGTACCAGTGAGTCACGGCCTCCGGCCACGGAATATCTTCGCCGCGCGCCAAACTTTCCCAGTGGCGATGCACCGCGATGGCCTCTTCCAGTTCCCAGTAGCCGCCGGGCAGAGTCAAAATAATCCGCTGCTCCGGCCGCAACCGGTCCAGCCGGGTATCCTGCAAAAATTCCAGATACTCGGCCCTGATGAGCAAATCATCCAGGTCATCGTCCGGCTCCAGCGGCACGCGGGTGGGGTACTCCCACACCTCGGCCTCAATGGTTGGCATCTCCAGTTGCCGCGCCACAGACACCCGGTGGTTGCCGTCCCGCACAAAGTAGGTG
>RFJF01000334.1 GCA_003695455.1 Chloroflexota bacterium | reverse complement strand
GATGTCGTCAATCCAGAACTGGTCTTTGCTGGGCGGCACGCTGTACCCGCGCTCGGCGGCGCGCAGCCGCCATGTATCGTCCAGCCGCAAAAATACGGTGATGGTATCGGCCTGGGCCGTAACGGTTACCTGCTCTACGTTGCAAATTTTGCAATCGTTGCGCCAGTTATCCGGGGACCAAACCACGTTGGGTGAGCGGGGGTCGGTGCCACCAAAGGGGTCAATGCCGATTTTACGGCCAATGCCGCCGCCCACGGCATCGTTAATGCCCTGGTCGTTGACCAGCGTGTCAAAGACCAGCCAGACAATGTTGGCGTAGTAATTGACGCCTTTTTGCACCGCCACCTGCTGGTAAATTCCACCGATGAAGTGGTCCTGCGTAACAATGTAGGCCGCCGGGCACAACGGGGCGTGGCATCCGCCGCCACCCTGCAACACAGATACATCAGCCGAGCCGGTTTCCAGAAACGGCTGCCAGCCGTTCAATCCCTGGTCAAAATTACAGTTGGGCAGAATATTTTCCCCGCTCTGGCAGACATCGGGAAAATCCTGGGCTATGCTGCCGGGTACGGGAACCAGCAGCAGGAACAACAACACAAATAGGGTAATTGATAAGCGATTTTTCAACGGTCACGTGTCCAAAATGTTACACAGAAAAACCGGCCAGCACCAAGGCGTGGCCGGTTTGCATCGTCAGATACAACGGTTTGTTTAACCCGCGCCTACTTGATGGGTGTGGGCGACACCACCGTGGTCGCGGTCGGCGTTGGCTCTTCGGTGGGCTTGGCCGTGGGCAGTTGAAGTTTGGGCGTAGGCGTGACGGTGGGCGTATCTGTGGGCGCGGGGGTTGGTGTTTCGGCGGGCACCTCGGTGGCCGCAGGCTGTTGGGCCGGCGCTTCCTGCGAGGCCGGCGGCGTGGATTGGCCGCCGTTATCGCCGCCGCTGACCAGCATCCACGTAGCCACGCCCAGCCCGGCCAGCACCAGTAAAAGCACCAGCACCAACACGGCAATGACAATAAATTTTATATTCAGGCCGCCCCGTTTTGACGTTTTTACCTCGCCGGGGAACGGCAAATCATCATCGTCAACAAAATCATCGTCGGAGATGACAAAATCATCTAAAAATGTAGCCGGGGGCGGGGCCGGTTCAACACCTTCACGTTCTTCCTCCAGCAGTTCGCGGAGCAGCTCATCGGCGCTGAAAATTCCGGCCTTTAGCGCCTCGATTCCCTGTTGAGCCGCAACATTTTCCGGGTCCAGCGCCAGCGCGTTTTCCAGGCAGATTTCCCGGTCTTCGTCGTTGTCAACAACGGTACTCATCCACAACCAGATTTCTTCGTTGTTTTCATCAACGTCAAGAAGGCCCTCAAGAATTTGCCGCCCCTCAAGTTTGTTGCCCGTCCGAATTTTTTCGATGGCATCATCTAGCGTTGGCATATATTTCTCCCCGGTTAGTGTGGCAACGGTGTGCGTTTCATTATAACATCAACTTAACGTGTGTGACAAGTGGAAGTAAAGAATGAAGTCAGAGGCGGTGGTCTGAAAACCCGGTTTGCTCAAACTACCGGCGATTTTCAGTTTGATGTTGCGTGTTACGCGTTGGCCGTTTTTTATTCTGAAATCTGTGTTCCGGCTACTGCCTGCTGATATTTACCGGCCCCAAATCAAAGCCGGGCGGCAGGGGCGAGCCGTCTTCTGCCAGCCACACGCCGCGCAGGTGGAACGCTCCTGCGGGCACATTGCCGTCCACGGGCAAATCCAGTTGGTCACGCACCCAATAACCGGCGGGCCAGCCGGAGGTGGGCCACTCGCCGTCTTGCGGCGCCACCGGCGGCCAGCGATAGACAACCGCGCCGGCATCATCAGTCAGGTAGAATTGCAGGCGGTAATCCTGCCGGGGTTGGGCCTGCACCTGCCAATACAGATTTACCCCCGGCGGGCTGCCCACCGAAAATTGCCGCCCGTCCAGCCGGTAGCCGCGCAGTTGCAGGCCGCTGCCATCGCCGCCGGTTGAGTTGGGCGGGGCCGGGTTGGGCAGGCGAGCCGGGTCTACCGTGGGAGGGTGGTCCGGCAAACCGGCTGTCACTCGGCCCAGCAGCACATCCGGGCCGCCGCCGGTAGTGGGGCGCGGTTGGCCGCTGCGCCGGTCTACCAGTTGCAAAACCAGGTCAAACGGGCGGGGCGGCACATCGCCGGGCAGGCGAAAGGTGAGCAGTTGCAGGCCCAGCAGCCCCGGCTGCCAGTTGACGGGGTCAAAGCCGCCGCCGTCGGTTTGCGCCCACACCCGGCCCGCCGAGTCTCGCAGTTGGGCCAGAAAGGTGTAATCGGTGCCGGGCGGCAGGGCGCGCAACGCCTGCCAGAAAACAAGTAGCTGAAATTTGCGGCCGGCCATCACATCGCCCTGAATCTGGACGCCGCGCACCACCAGTTCGTCGCTCACCGTCACATCCAGCGGCCGGAGCTGGTTTTGCAGCGCGGCCAGCGATTCCGGGGCGGGCAGGCGGTAAACGGTGTATTCTGCTCCGGATTCCTGCGGCGCGGCGGCCAGCAGCGATTGCCACTGCTCCGGCGCGGGCGCGGAAGCCGGGAAAATGTAGCGCGGCGAAAGCCCGCTGCCCGGCGGCGGAAAAGCCAGACTCTGCCGGCCGTCAAACCAGACGGCAAAGGGCGGCTCGCCGCCAAAATGGAGTTTGAAACGGAAGCGGTCCAAATCGCGGTAGTATTCGGCGGAAATGACGGGCAGGTCATCGTTGGGCGCGTGTTTGAGGTAGCCGGCCACGGCGGCGATGTCGGCCCCGTAAATTTCACGGCCGCCGGGCGATTGATTCCAGCGGATAAAATAATCAACGGCGGTG
>RFJF01000333.1 GCA_003695455.1 Chloroflexota bacterium | reverse complement strand
GCATATCACCTGACCATTCACGATTTTCCCGAAGCAGAACGCCCCCGCGAACGGCTTAAAAATTACGGGGCCGCCGCCCTGTCTACCCCGGAGTTGCTGGCAATTCTGCTGCGCGTGGGTACCCCCGGCGAAAACGTTCTCTCGCTGAGTACCCGCCTGCTGCATGAATTTCACGGGCTGGATGGTTTGTCACGCGCCGGCTTTGCCGAATTAGCCACCGTAAAAGGCATCAGCACCGCCAAAATTGCCCAACTCAAGGCTGCTCTTGAACTGGGCCGGCGCATGATGCTCACCTGTGCCGATACCCGCCCGCAGATTACCTCGCCGGAAGACGCGGCCAACCTGCTCATGCTTGAAATGAGCAGCCACGAGCAGGAACACCTGCGTGTGATTCTGCTCGATACCAAAAACCGCGTGCTGAACAGCCCCACAATTTACATTGGCAATGTCAACGCATCAATCATCCGCGTGGGAGAAATTTTCCGCGAAGCCGTGCGCGAAAACGCCACCGCCCTGATTGTAGCTCACAACCACCCCTCCGGAGACCCCGCCCCCTCGCCGGAAGACGTGCAGGTTACACGCTCGATTGTGGAAGCCGGCCGCCTGCTGAGTGTGGACGTGCTGGACCACATCATCATTGGCCACCAGCGATACGTCAGCCTGAAAGAGCGCGGCTTGGGCTTTGGGTAATCTCTTCGTCTGAAAACCCGGGTGTGTCCCAAATATTGGGAAAACAGAGGGGGGAGATGGCTGCACCCGAAAATCCGGAACATTTTACAAAATAATTGCAGAATGATATACTCTGGTCACTGCATTGCAGTAACGTCTCAACCTGCCGGCAGGTTGCCCGCCAATGGTTTGGGAACAGAGAGGGAAAATATGACACCACAACAGACCGGCGGCAGCGCCGGACACAGCAACGGCCGCAGCGTGAACCCGATTGCCTGGCGTATTGCCCAAATGAACGAGCGGGTTCGCTCGGCCAAAGAGCAGGATTTGTACCTGTACCTGCAGCCCGCCGATGCCGTTAACGGCGCCTACGTGACCATTAACGGGCGCAAGATGTTGCAGTTTGCCTCGTATGCGTACCTGAATTTGCTGGGTCATCCCAGAATTACCGCCGCCGCCCGCGCCGCGCTGGAAGAATTTGGCAGCGGCACACACGGCGTTCGGGTGTTGGCCGGCACCACCCGCCTGCACGTTGAACTGGAACAGAAGATTGCCCGGTTCAAACACGCCGAAGAGGCGATGGTGCTGTCCAGCGGCTACGTGACCAACCTGGGAACCATTGCCGCCCTGCTGGGCCGCAACGATGTGGTGATTTCTGACAAACTGAACCACGCCAGCATTGTAGACGGTTGTCTGCTGTCGCGCTCAAAATTTGTGCGCTTTGAGCACAATGATATGGAAGCGCTGGAAAAGGCGCTGGGCAGCGCGCCCAAGCGTTCCGGCAAACTGGTGGTTGTGGATGCTGTTTTCAGCATGGACGGTGATGTCATTAACCTGCCGGAAGTGGTGCGCTTGTGCCGCAAATACGACGCCATGCTGATGGTAGACGAAGCGCACTCGGTGGGGGTGCTGGGCGAAACCGGCCACGGGATTCTTGAGCATTTTGGCATGGATGAAGATTCCATTGACATCAAAATGGGTACGCTCAGCAAAACCATTCCCGCGGTGGGCGGCTACATTGCCGGAAACTCAGACCTGATTACCTACCTCAAACACAGCACCCGCGCCTTTATTTTTTCGGCGGCGCTGCCCCCGGCGGCAGCCGCGGCGGCCAAAGCCTCGTTTGAAGTCATTGAATCTGAACCGGAACGAATCCAGACCCTGCGCGGCAACGTGCGCTACTTTATCAACGGTCTGCAAGAACGCGGATTCAACACCCTCAACAGCGAAACACCCATTGTGCCCATCATTGCCGGCGATGACGAACGCGCCTGGATGATGGCTAAATTATCACAGGACCAGGATATTTTTGTGCTGCCGGTGGTCTCGCCGGCAGTGCCGGCGGGAACCAGCCGCCTGCGGGCAAACGTTACGGCTGCCCACAGCCTGGATGAAATTGAACACGCCATGGATGTGTTTGAAGTTGCCGGAAAATCGGTAGGTGTTCTGCCTGCCTGATTTAATAACCGCATGCCAGGGTGGAACTCTTCAAAAGGCTGTGGTTTTTTAACCGCAGCCTTTTTTGCCACAGGGGGGACGCGTGAGCCACAAATCCAGAATTATTCTGAATGCCAGCGGCGGCCGGTTGGGCGCGCAGGAAAAAGTGGCGGCGGTTGAACAGGCCATGCGCGCCGCCGGGTTGGACTACCCGCTAATGGTGACCGAATACCCCGGCCACGCCACCCAACTGGCCCGGCAGGCCGTGGCCGATGGCTGTACCACCGTCATTGCCGGCGGCGGTGATGGCACCATCAACGAAGTGGTTAACGGCCTGTTTCAGGCCGCCGGTGCCGGCGCACCGGAACTCCCCACCGCGCTGGGTATTTTGCCGCTCGGTTCCGCCAACGACCTGGCCGCCGCGCTCAACCTGCCCGGTGACCTCACAGAAGCCTGCCGCGTGCTGGCCCGCGGTCAAAGCCGCCGCATTGATGTTGGCTGCGTGAACGGCCACTATTTTGTCAACAATTCGGCGGTGGGGCTGGAGCCGGTGGTAACCATTGCCCAGCACCAGATGCGCTGGATCAAAGGCACGGCTCGCTACGTGGCGGCGGCGCTCAAAACCATCATCGCTGCCAAAGAGTGGCACATGCGCGTAGAGTGGGACACCGGCATGTACGATGGCCCGCTGGTGCTGGTTTCGGTGGGCAACGGCATCCGTACCGGCGGGGCGTTTTATTTTACGCCTCGGTCCAAACTTGACGACGGCAAATTTGATTTTGTATACGCCCTGGCTATGTCCCGGCTGAATATGTTTGCCTTGCTGCCCAAAACCTTCACCGGCAAGCACATTGGCCACTCCAAAGTAGGCTATTTCAAAAGCCGCTCGGTGCGGGTAACGGCCAGCCCCGCCACCCCCATCCAGGCCGACGGCGAAGTCATCGAAACCGCCGCTACCGAAATTCTGTTTGAAATTGTGCCCCAAAAACTGCAAGTGATTGCCTGATGCTGCCTCGCTGGCTGATTAAACTGGGATTCCGGCTGTTTTACAACCAACTGGCCTTCACCTACGATTCCGTGGCGTGGCTGGTTTCTTTTGGGCAGTGGGCCAACTGGCGACGACTGACGCTCGATTTTTTGCAACCCGGCCCCACGCTCGAGCTGGCCTTTGGCACCGGCGGCCTGTTTGCAGACATGCTGGAAGCCGGACACCGGCCCGCCGGCATTGATCTTTCACCCTACATGGCCCGCATTGCCGGCGGTAAACTGCGCCGTAAAAATTTACCGCTGCGTCTGAGCCGCGCTCAGGCGCAACATTTGCCCTTCCCCGCCGGCTATTTTTTTAACGTGGTTGCCACTTTTCCCACCAATTACATTTTTGAAGATGCCACCCTGGCCGAAATTTGCCGCGTGCTGGCCGATAACGGCCGCCTGATTGTGGTGGCCGAAGGCCACCTGCGCGGCCCCGCGCCTCTGCGCCGGCTTATTGACTGGCTCTACCAAATTACCAACCAGCGCGGATTTCACACCACGCGGCCGCTGTCGGCCTTTGCGGAGCACCGGCTGGTGGGCCGCTGGCAGCACGTCGAGCGGCGCAGCGTGGCCGCCCGCATGCTGCTGGCCCGCAAACAACCCGCTTTGCGGCTTTTTCCCGAATAGTTGCCCCGTGGTATAATTCGCCCTCCCCCGTCAAATCCACCGATTTACGGGGGCTTGGTTTGCAGAGTAGCAGGGTTACAGAGTCGCAACGAAGCAGGTGGCAGAATAACAGGGTAGCAAGTGACACACTTGTCATTCGCCATTCGCTGAATCGCCATTCGCTGAATCGCCTATTTTCAGAGGAGTCGGACAGTCCCTGACGGGACGACAACGAGAATGAAAATCAACATTTTACCGGTCGGGAGACCCTTCGCTGCGCTCAGGGTGACACGCCTGAGACTCACCCCTAATT
>RFJF01000332.1 GCA_003695455.1 Chloroflexota bacterium | reverse complement strand
GTCCCCGCCACTCGACGGGGACTTTTTTTGATTCCGGCAAAATTATCGCCAGTTTTCGGCTCAAAACCAATTCAAACGCCGGAATCCGGTTTCAAAAATTTTTGCCAATCTTGAAATTTTGGCATTTTGTGTATAATTTCTGGCACAGTCCGGCGGTTTTGTCGGGCGGCGCGGAACCGGGAGACCCGCGCCGGCTGGCCCGTCACGCGCCGGGCAGAATCTCGGTTGCCGATAATTTGCACGCCGCACAGGGTCAGGATACACGTCTTCTGCTGTCAGAAAATTTGATACCCCAATTGTAAACTCCCATTGCCGCCAGCCGTACAGTCAATGAGCGAGCCGCGCTTGAGGTATGTTTTTGTGACGAAAGGACGGAATCCAATGATGTTGACCCAAAAATTCATCAACCGATGGCTCATCGCCATTTTGCTGGCGATTCTGCTGGCCGGGTTGGGAACGATAGTTCACCCGGCCCGGGCCAACGAACACGCTCCGCCGCTGCAAACCATCGCTTTTTCTCAGCCGGGGCAGGTGTCGCGCCAGCCCATTCTGCTCACGCTGACCAACCTGACCGGGGGAACCATCCGCTACACCACCAACGGATCCCTGCCCGCCGCGGGCAGCACCCCCTACACCGCGCCCATTCACATCGCCCAAAACACAGTTATCCGGGCGCAGGTGTTTGGGCCGGATGGCCGGCCCGTTGGCCCGGTGGTCACGCGCTCGTACATTATTGCCGGATACCGGCAAACTATTCCGGTACTCTCCATTGTGACCAATTGGAGCCATTTGGATGCCCTGCACAACTTTCCGCAGGGGCGCGGCAAAGCCTGGGAACGGCCCGTCAACCTTGAATTTTTTGAGCCGGGCGGCGTGGGGCAGTTCAACGTGCCGGCCGGAATCCGGATTCACGGCGCCAAGTCTCGCTGGTTCAGCCCCAAAAAATCGTACCGGATTTACTTTCGGAAATCATACGGCGGCCCCGGCAATCTGGAATACCCACTGTTTGAAGACACGCTCGTTACCAAATTTGACAAGCTGATTCTGCGCGCCGGTTTTAACGACAGCTTTACCTACGTTGATTCTGCCGGCCTGCTCAAAAGTCAGGCGTTTACCGCCAAATACATTGGCGACCAGGTGACGCGCAATTTGCACCGCAACATGGGCCAGCCGATTGCCCACGGCCGCTGGGTGCTGGTGTATCTCAACGGCCACTTTTGGGGGCTGTACAACCTGACCGAACGGGTTGACCTGCAATTTCTGCGTACCTACTCTGACAAAGACGCCGATTGGGACGTGATTCACAAAGAATCCGGCTTTGACCAGGAAGGTCTGTGGGTTGAACGGGAGGTTCCCATTGACGGCAGCGATTGGCCGTGGCTGGAAAATCAGGCCTGGGTGGGCAGCGCCGATTTCACCAATCCCGGCAATATTGGGGTGCTGGAGTGGCGGGTTGACATGGAAAACGTCTTTTCCTACATGTTTTTGCAGGCCTACGTGCAAAATCACGATTGGCCCGGCAAAAACTGGATTGTCTACCGCCGGGCCGACCCCGGCGCGGTGAGCAACGAATCAAAATGGCGGATGATGATTTGGGACGCCGAGTACAGCTTTGGCAGCGGCAGCGGTGGTTACGCCGCCGACCGGAACACCCTTCAGCGGGTGTACGGCCCGCACGACAGCATTACCCGCATTCTTGAAAAGCCGTTCATTGGCAACTGCGCGCTCAAACATCGCTTTGTGAACCGCGCCCGCGAATATTTGGGCGTGGAAAATTTGCACGGCAAACCTGAAACCGAGGTCGGGCAGCTTGCAAAGGAACGGGTCAAAGCCGAGATTATCAAACAGGCAGAAATTGTCCGGCCATACATGCAAATGGAGATTGACCGCTGGGCACCCACAATGACCATTGACATTTTTGAGCAAAACATTCAAAATACCCTTAACTTTGTAGATATTCGACAGGACGTGATTCTGCATCACCTTGATATTTTGCGGTACCAGACCTTTACCGAATGTCGCTGATTTTTCACCTTATTTTTAGCCAAAGGAGCAACTATGAGTTCACTACTTACCATGCTGGCCGGCCAGCTTGATGACCAGGCGGTCAAGCAAATCAGTTCGCAACTGGGGGCCGATGACCGGAGCACCCAGCAGGCCATCAGCACGGCCCTGCCCATGTTGATGGGCGCGCTGGGCCGCAACGCCGAATCGCCGCAGGGGGCGCAGGCGCTGAGCAGCGCCCTGCAGCGTGACCACGACGGCAGCATTTTCAACGATGTGGCCGGCGCGCTGTCAAACCCCGCAACCATGCAGGACGGTCAGGCCATTCTGGGCCACGTGCTGGGCGGCAAGCAGAACAACGTGCAAATGGGCGTAGCCAAAGCCAGCGGGCTGGATATGGGCTCGACCGGCCAACTGCTGACAATGCTGGCCCCACTGGTGCTGGGCGCGCTGGGCCAAACCCAGCAGCAACAGGGCCTCGATGCCGGGGCGCTGGCCGGCCTGCTGCAATCTGAACGGCAGGAAAGTGATTCCGCGCTGTCCGGCATGGCTCAACTGCTGGACATGGACGGCGACGGCGACATCACCGACGACGTGATCAACATCGGTTCAAAGTTGCTGGGCAGCTTTTTTGGCAGCAAATAGATTCAATTTTGGTGGGCAAAACACCCCGGCGCAGTTTGTTGCCGGGGTGTTTTTTTGTGCGCCGATTCGCTGTTCTATTTGCCCCAAACCGGTGTATAATTGAAGAAACTTACATTTCAACGGAGAGGTGTAACATGGCTCATCACACGGTAAAATCAGGATACGCGCAGTTAGTAGACCGGCTCAACCGCTTTCCGCAGGGCGCGCCGCCCTCGGATGTGTTGTACCAGATTTTGAAGATGCTCTTTACCGAGAAGGAGGCCGAACTGGTGGCGCTGCTGCCCATCAAACCCTTCACGGTCAAAAAGGCAGCCCAGGTGTGGCACACCAGCGAGGCCAACGCCCAGAAAACGCTCGATGAACTGGCAGGCCGGGCGATTTTGCTGGACATTGAGGACCCCGCCGGGCGGCAGAGTTACGTGCTCCCGCCGCCGATGGCGGGGTTTTTTGAATTTTCAATGATGCGCGTGCGCGGCGACGTGAATCAAAAGGTGCTGGGCGAACTGTTCTACCAGTATATGAACGTGGAGGAGGAGTTCATCAAGGCGCTGTTTTACAACGGCACCACCCAACTGGGGCGCGCATTTGTACAAGAGGCGGCACTTTCGGCGGAGAATGCGCTGACCGTGCTGGATTACGAGCGCGCCAGCGAAATCATCAAAACAGCCACCCACCGGGGAATCGGGGTGTGTTACTGCCGCCACAAAATGGAGCACGTGGGCAAGGCCTGCAACGCCCCCACCGATATTTGCATGACCTTCAACAATTCGGCGGCGTCGCTGATAAAACACGGTTTTGCCCGCGAGGTGGACGTATCCGAAGGGCTGGACCTGTTGCAACAGGCGCAGGAGCAAAATCTGGTGCAGTTTGGCGAAAACGTGCGCCAGAGCGTTAATTTTATTTGCAACTGCTGCGGCTGCTGCTGCGAGGCGATGATTGCCGCCCGCCGCTTTGGTTTTCTCAACCCCATCCACACTACCAACTTTTTGCCGGATATTGACGCCGAAAGCTGCAACGGCTGCGGCAAGTGCGTCAACGCCTGCCCGGTTGAGGCCATGACGCTGGTTTCGGCCAACAACCCGCGCTACCCCAAACTGCGCAAAGCCAGCCTGAATGAAGATGTGTGCCTGGGTTGCGGCGTGTGCGTGCGCACCTGCACCCGGGGCAGTCTCAGCCTCAAATCACGCCCGGAACGGGTGATTACCCCGCTCGATTCCACGCACCGCACCGTGATGATGGCCATTGAGCGCGGGATGCTGCAAAATCTGATTTTTGACAACCACGCGCTGGCCAGCCACCGGGCCATGGCCGCAATTTTGGGCGTGATTCTCAAACTGCCGCCCATCAAGCAGGCCATGGCCAGCGAGCAGGTGAAATCACGCTATCTGGAAAAATTGATTGTCTGGGGCGAAAATCACCTCATGTAACGCTGCGGCGGCCCCGAAATGTTCGGGGCCGCCGTTTTTGATTACATAGTGACGCCGCCTTTGAAGATTGCCAGTTCGCGGAATCGGTTCTTTTCGTTGTTGGTTAATTCCCCATTTGCCACCCGAACCACGTAATCCAGCAGTTCTGCCAGCAGTTGTGGCATTTCTTTGTCTTCTACCAGCGAGCCGGCGTTGAAATCAATCCAGCGCGGCTTTTTTTGAAAAATCTCGGTATTGGTAGAAATTTTCACGGTGGGCACAAATCCGCCGTAGGGCGTGCCCCGGCCGGTGGTAAACAGCACCATGTGGCAGCCCGCCGCCGCCAGCGCCGTGGTGGCAACCAGATCGTTCCCCGGCGCGCTGAGCAAATTCAGCCCCTTTTTGCGGAGCGTCTGCCCGTACTTGAGCACGTCCACCACCGGCGCCCGCCCCGCTTTTTGGGTGCAGCCCAACGATTTATCCTCCAGCGTGGTCAGGCCGCCCCGCTTGTTGCCCGGCGAGGGGTTCTCGTAAATCACCTGCCCGTGGGCCATAAAATATTCCTTGAAATCGTTGATGAGGGCCACGGTTTTTTCAAAGACCGTTTCATCCACACAGCGATTCATCAGCAGCGTTTCTGCGCCAAACATCTCCGGCACTTCCGTGAGTACGGTGGTGCCGCCGTGGGCAATCACCACATCAGACAGCTCGCCCAGCAGCGGAT
>RFJF01000331.1 GCA_003695455.1 Chloroflexota bacterium | reverse complement strand
TGATGCCACAAGTTGAAGTAGGTAAAGTCAATGGGTTCATCAAACGGGGCGTCCGTCATCAAGCCTTTCTCCTTGAGCGGAGCCACAATCTGGTTACTTTCTTCAACCCAGGCGTTGATTTTTTCTACCAGTTTATCGCCATCATCATACAGGTTGTTCACAAATTCCTTGTTGTGGCACTCCAGGCAGACACTCTGCATCCGAACTTTGTTGTCTTCCCAGCCGGGGCGGCGTTTGCTGATGGGCGCAAACAGGTACCATGTCAGCCGCTCGCCCACATCGTGGGTGGTGCTGGCGGCGCCAAAACCGCTCATGTGGCAGGTAGCGCAGGTGGCCGCCGGCAAATCCTGAACATCAAGCGTGCCGGGTTCGGCATCCCAGTTCCACTTGTCGCCGCCGGTGGCGTAAGCAATGCCGTGCGGTGATTCCTGGTAAATTTCCCACTGGGGGTGGTCCGGGCCAATGTGACAGGCGTTGCACGTTTCCGGTTTACGGGCCTGTTCACGGCTGAATTCGTGGCGCAAGTGGCATTTTTGGCATTGCCCCACCGAGCCGTCTTCGGCCGGTTTGCCAACGTTGTGGCAGCCGTGGCAGGCAAAGCGGGTTACTTCTGGCCCTTCCATGTGGTACAGCGAGTTTCGAGCTTTATCCGGGGCAAAGCCGCCTTCCGGAATGGCCTCAAACATGGCCAGTTGCTCATCCGTGAAATCTTCTGTGCCAACCATGGCCACATAGGCCGGCAGAGCGTGCCGGCTCTGATTGAATTGAGCAACCTCAGCAGTGTGGCATTTTTCGCACATGGCAGCCGTAGGCGAGGCCAGCACGCTGGTGCCTTCGTGTTCGGTTGAACCGGGGTATCCGGCTTCAACTTCGTGGCAGTCGCGGCACGTCACCTCGGCGGCGGCCATTGAACTGTGCCCGTACTGGTCCACAATTCCGGGGGTGGAGCGTTTGTGGCACACCACGCAGTCATCATTAGAATTGG
Organism: Chloroflexota bacterium; assembly: GCA_003695455.1. GTDB lineage: Bacteria > Chloroflexota > Anaerolineae > 4572-78 > J111 > J095. The sequence continues at coordinate 4,201 of RFJF01000331.1, read as the reverse complement.
CCAGCGCGTTTACTTTTTCTGTGGTGGCGCCGGTGGCGGCCCGTTGTCCAACTGACTGGCCCAGAACCGCAGCCAGCAAAATCAGACCCAGCAGCACCACCAGAGCAACCAACCCCGCTACAAGCGCGGTGTTCCCTTGTTTGGGCGGTTGTGTTGAATTTGACATTGTGATCCGTTTCTCCAATTAAGCTACATTTAATGGGGTAAAAGCAAAAAGATGTTAATTGCCAGGCAACCTCCTTGTGATACCGGAATCAGAAGGCCGGAGGACGGGCATGGACAGGCGGCAAATTTTTTCCGCGTCCTGGGGCTTAATCCCGGTGTGTTTAATAACCGCAAAGCAACAACAAAGGCAGAAGGCCCTCGTTTGGCCTGTAGACATTGTAAAATATTTCACAGGCGGCGTATGTGACTTTTGTCACATGTGACTTGTAACAATACTGTACAGAATGTCAGGTGAATGGCTGGAATAGTGAGGTAAAAGTTGGAGTATAAGGTGAATTTATATATTCTAAGAAAAATGATAACAAAAATTTTGTCATCTGGCAATTCGAGGGACTATGTTAAAATGTGGCAGACATTGGGGTGGTTTTTACGGCTGAACCAGCGACCACCAGGGGCGCTGTTCCAGCGGCAGGGGGATTCCTTTGAGGGCAATCAGGTGCGGGTCTTCGTCAAGCTGGCGCATTTTTTGCCACGAGAAAAATCGTTGCAGGGTTTCCGGCGGATAAATGTCTTGCATGGCCCGGTACCAGTTGGCAGACTCACCGGATTTAAAGCGTTTCTGGTAGTGCCAGTATTCAAACGCCAAAAAGTTCCACGTCCAGCTAAACTCATCGTCATCGTAGGATGAAATACGGTCCCAGCCATATTCGCGGGCCAGCGCGGTCATATCCAGATAGTAGCCGGACGGGATGGCCTTTTCGATGCCGCCCTGTTCCGGGGCAATCTCTACCCGCGCCCGGCGGCTGTAATTCCACGGATTGGCGGTTAGCGGGCGGCCGCAACTACCGTCTTGCCGGGTACAGCGCAGGTAAATGCGCCAGTAGGTTTCGCCGCTGTAATCCTCTTTGACAATTTCGTGCATCAACCGGCCATCCACGTGAAAATCAAACAGCGTGTCTACGGCCCGGCCGCTTTTGTGCCAGCTTGCGTACTGCGAGGTTTCACTGTAGGCGGCCACATCCCGCGAGGCGTCAGATAGTTCGGCCAGAAAATCAAAACCAACTTCGGCTTGCATTCGTTGGCGCCACGCCTGAAACGAATCGTCTACGGTATCTGCCAGCCACGGCGTGCCGGTTTTGATGTTATTCTGGCGGATGAGATTGTACGGTTCGGCGACGGGGTCGGTATTTTTGGTCACGGTTTCTTCGTATAGCGAGGTGCTTCCGGGGTCGGCCAGGGTGGCGACAGGCTCGCCGGAATCAACCGTGTTGGGGTGCCACGCCAGCCGCCCCTGAATTGCGCCCACCGCCGTTACTTCTGCCGGAAGCCGGTGCGCCGCGCCGGGGGTGGTCAGCGTCACCTGCTCGCCATCCCAGCGATGGAATACGGCGGCTATTTGCCGTCCGTCCGGCGACCACGCCGGGCCGTCGGTGCGGCCCAGCCAGGTGATGTGTTGGGCCGCCGGGCCGCCGGCGGCAGGCGGATTGGCCGGGTTCAGCGTGTACACTTCGCGGTCACCCAAATCATCGGTTACAAATGCCAGCATGTCTCCGGCGGAATTCCAGGCAGGCCACATTTCGGCGGCGGGGCTGTTAGTCAGCCGGGTGGTTTCTCCGGTTTCAGGGTTGAGCAGGTACAAATCTTTGCCGGTGTTGCGCCAACTGCTAAAAGCAATGGTCTGCCCGTTGGGGGCGTAGGCCGGGCCAAAATCGCCGGAATCGCTGTTGGCGGTCAGATTTTGGGCGTCAGAATCGCCGGTGCGGGGCATCTGCCAGATGTCAAGATTGCCGGCGCGGTAGCTTTCAAAGGCAATGGCTTCGCCGTCGGGTCGCCAGGTTGGCGCGCCATCGTAATGCGGCGAGGTGGTGAGCCGGGTTTGTTCACCGCTGGATAGATTGAGCAGGTAAACATCCCAATTCTGCTCGCGGCGAGAGGCGTAGGCCAGCCACTGCCCGTCGGGCGAAAAGGCCGGGTCGGTATCTTCAAACGGGTCGTGGGTCAACCGGCGCAGGTTGCTGCCGTTGGCGGCCATGCTGTAAATATCCCACTGGCCGTTGCGGTAGGCGGCAAAGGCAATCCGTTCGACGCCGGATTGGGCACGCGCGCCGCCGGGAGCCGGCAGCAACAAGGCCAGAAATAACGGGGCAAATATGAGGGTCAGCCGTTTCATCTCAGGGAATTTAAGGTTCATTCTGTGCTCTGGAATCTGTACTCTGTACTCTGAAAATCACACCTGCTGCATACTGCGCCGCAGCAGCCACCAGGCCAGCCCAAACAGCAGCCCGCCGATAGCCAGCAGTTGGCCCATCAGCGTCCAATCGAGCGGGTTGCCGCGCAGCATTACATCGCGCAGCGAAAGGATGCCGTACGTAACCGGCAGCAGCCACGAGATGATACGCACCGGCTCCCACAGGGTGTGCAGCTCTAAAATGAAGCCGCTGAAAAAAACACTGGTCAGCAGCACAATCATGGCGTACTGCACGGCCTGGGTATCGGTGGTGGAGATGAGCGAGATGACAAAGCCAATGCCCAGCGAGGTGAAAACCAGCGCCAGCGTGATTACCACCACGCTGCCCCAACTGCCCAGCAATGGAACCTGCATCCCAAAAATGAGCAGGGCGAACAGTACCAGCGCCAGCACGCTGCCAAAAATCAGGTAGCTGATGTATTTGCCCAGCAGCGTTTCAAAGGCAGAAATGGGCGATACGGTGAACACTTCAACCGAGCCGAGCAGCCGTTCTCGCACCAGCGACAGGGCGGCAAATGTAACGGTCAGGTGTTGCAGCAGCATCACAATGACGGCGGGGGCGTAGTAATCGGTGACGTTCACCGAGGCTTTGGCCACGTTGGTAACCTGGCTGCGGAACGGGCTGACCAGTACCTGCGGGTTGATGCCGGCAAATTCCAGCAGCCGCGCCTGCAACAGTTGCAGGTCGGTGTCAATCTGGGTCAGGGTTTGGGCCTGATCAAGGTAAGTTTCTGTTTTTTGCTGGATGTCCTCGTAATCGGACAGGTTGTTGGTTTTGCGCACAATCCGGTTCAGTGTGGACTTGATTTCATCGTTTGGACGGGCGTTGTTTTCAGCATTGCCGCGCAGCCAGCGCTGCGCAGATTCAGACAGGTCCGCCGTATCGCCCAACTCCATTTGCAGCTCATCAATGTCTTTGTCAAGTTGTTTGACCTGCCGGTTGATTGCATCGGCGTTGCAGGAGGCTACGTTTTCATCACCCAGTTCAGACAGCGTGGAAACACATTCGTCCAGCCCCTCTTTGAGCGATTCGATGACGCTGCGCACCACTGCCAGCTTTTCATCAAACTGGCGCACGTCAATTTGCCCCGCCGAGGTGAAGTATTGCAGCACGCGGCGGTTGACTTCGGCCACGTAAACCTGGCCGAATGTGCCCACGTAGCCGGCCTGAATGGGGTTCAGTTCGCGGTGCAGCAGGTCAAAAACAGCTTGTTGGTTATTGCGGATATCCCGCATGGGGTCCGAGGGAACCTGCACTACCAGGTCTACTTGGCCGTTGGCAAGTTTGGTTTTGGCTGCTTCCAGGTCGTGTTCAATGCCGGCAAAAATGAGCTGCCGGCCCAGCGTGGTGCCGTACCGTTCTACCCGGTCTTGCAGGGGGCTGTCTTCGTCAAGCACAAACAGAGTGCGCAGGGCTTGCGGTTCGTTGCGGAAGCCGATGCCAAAAAACAGCAAAATGAGAAACGGCCCCAGCACCAGCGTGACCAGCAGCATCGGCTGGCGGCCAATTTCCAGCATTTCTTTGAACAGAAACGCAGAAACGCGGATGAAAAACGCGGCGGTGCTAGTTTGAGTTTGTTTCATCGTTTACCAGCTCAACAAATACGTCATCAAACGGCGGCAGGTATTCCTCAATGGAATCAACGTTCACAAACTCTTGCCGGCACCATTCCAGCAGCGCCGGAATGGCTTTGTTGGCCTGCTCTACCACCAGCCGGATGCCGTTGGTGCCGCTAATTCGGCGCACAGCGCCGGTAACAAACGGTAACTTTTTTAGCTGCTGCAAAT
>RFJF01000023.1 GCA_003695455.1 Chloroflexota bacterium | reverse complement strand
GATTCGGCGGGGGCGGCATCTGCTGATTCGGGTTGCGCTTCCGGCTGCGACTCGCCAGATTCAGCCTCGGCGGCCGGTTCGGTGGCGGCAGGTTCGGTGGCGGCAGGTTCAGCACCGGGCAGGGGCGGCAACCCCAGACTTTCCCGGAAGGCGTTATCCAGCCCGTCGGTGTTGGTTTTCAGTGCCTGCTCCAGCGCTTCATCGTACAGTGCGCCATCGGCAAAAATGTTGAGCAAATTAGCCATCGCCTCGGAGCCGTAGGTATCTACAATGAATTTGACCACCGCGCCGCTTTGCCCGTAGGCCAGGTTGGCCTCCATGGGGTCTGCGGGGAACGGGCTGGAAAGGGTGCGCAGGGTCATCAATTTATCATTGGCTACCGCGCGGTCAAAGACCGGTTTAAAATCGTCATCCAGTTCTTCCTGATTTTCGTTGTACACGGCAATGCCTTCATCCAGCCAGCGGGGCAAATCGCTGAAGGGGTTATCGGTGGCCTGATGAATGACCAGGTGGGTCATCTCGTGGGTCATGGCGCCCAGCCCCCAATCCAGTTGCGAAGGTGATACGCCGATGACCACCACACCGTGTTCGGCAAAGGCCTGCCCGCCGGTCCACTCTTGCGCCCCGGTAGAAATGGCTTGCAGTAAATCATTGTGGTTGGCGTAAATAAAAATTTTGATGGGGTTTTCCAGCGAAATCCCGATGTCTGTTTCCAGCGTGTCGAGCGCTTCATTGGCGCGTTCAAAGAGGGCGTCGCCAAAACTGTCTCCCCCTTCGTACCAGTACAGGGTCAGGCGGTCATTCTGCCGGGTTTGCCAGTTGTGCCGGTTGTCTAAAAATGTGAGGGTTTGCTTTTCGGTTTTCAGTTCGTTGCCATCGGCGTCGGTAATTTTCCACCAATATTCAACATCTGTACCGGGCGGCATGTAGTTTCCCGGCTCGGTCTGGTCAATGGTAAATTGGGCAGACACAGTGTTACCGGGGGTAAATTTGGCTTTGTTGCGAGAGGTGGCAATTTGCCCCACAATCCGGTAAAACAGGTCTACATCTGTGATTTCGGCGCTGCTGTGCGCCTCCAGTGAAAAGGTCAGGTAATCTCTAAAGTTGCCGTCCCAGGTGTTTTCATCAACCTGAATGGGGTCTTGCGCCAGCGCCGGTTGGGGAAGCACCAGCACAACCAGTAACAAGAGTACAATTTTTCTAATCTGGGTCATTTAATCCACCATTTTACCCGGTTGGGGCAGGTTAGCCACGGGTGTGTTCATCCATTTAGTACCTTCTTCAATCAACATCACAGGGATGTTTTCCCGGATGGGGTATTTTCGGCCGCAATCTGGCTCCTGGCAAACAAACCAGGTTTCCTGCAAAACCAGTTGCAGCCGGCCGGGGTCATCGCCGGGTTTGCGGGTGTCGCCGCTCACGCAGTAGGGACAGCGCAGAATTTCCAGCAGGTCAGCGGGAAGGGGCATCGGGTTCCTCCGGTTTTGGGTACAATTGCAATCAAATTATAGTATAGCTGCAATTGTGCGGTAAACAAAAAATCCGGGCGCAACTCACCGCACCCGGATTTTGGAATTTTCAGACGGTGTCTGTTATTTATCGCGGTCAGACTGCGGCGGTTTTATGCCCACCACTTTGGCGGTAACGGTGAGCGCACCCGCATCTGTGTTGGACGGCGGGCCGATGACCAGCACCTTTTGACCCACAGAAATGTCAGCAAACGAAACTTCCGCATCGCCGCGGGTGCGGTAGCGGGTATCGGCGGTGGTGAGCACGGTAACGCTGCCGCGCCGGCTGTTTAGGGTGAATGATGTGCCCTCGATGGCGGTTACGTCACCCACCACCCGGATGCTGTCTTTAAATTCATCCGGAATCACGGCGATGACCCGCGCCACACCGGTGTTGTCGGCGTCTTTGGCTTTGCGGCCAATAATTGCCACAGTGTTGCCCACCTCAATGTTTTCCAGCGACGGGTTTTCTACCCCACGAATCCGGTACTTTGTCTCCCCGGTGGTTTGCACGGTCCACGTGCCTTCCTTGTTGCCGCGTGCCTCTACCGTCAGTTCTCCGGCGTCGGCATCAACGCTAAGCACCTGGCCGCGCAGCGTGTGCTGCAAAAGTTGCTGCCCGGTTACAACCCCCACCAGCCGGGCCAGCAAGGTTCCGTCATCCTGCTTGCGTCCGATAGCCAGCAGCGGGTCGCCCACGGCAATATCGGCCAGTTCAGCTTTGCTTTTGCCTTTGCGAAAACGGGTCTGGTCATCGGTGGCAATGCGTTGGCTTTGACCATCTTTGGTTTCAACCACAATCACGCTGTCCTCAATGGCAGTGACTTTGCCGCGCACCCGGTCCAGATTTTTGGGGTTTTCCGGCAGTACCACAATCCGGCGGGCATTCACAGAGCCGTCATCGTTTTTGGTTCCGAGCACGCCCACAAAATTGCCCACTTCAATATCTGCCAGGTCGCCGTTGGCGCGTTCTTTTACCAGCCGGATTTTTGTATCTGTGGTGACGTTCACGGTGATTTCTTGGCCGTTGCGGGCAGATATGGTCAGGCTGGCATCTCCCACGGCGGTAACCTCACCGAGCAGGCGGTCTCGGTGCTGCCCGCCGGTGGGGTTGGGTTCCTGAGCCATTGCCAAACCGGCAAAAGAAAAGAGTACCAATAAGGTCATTGCCATAACAAGAATTTTTGCAAAACGGTTCATGGTTTTTCTCCTCACATAAAATAAGGATAAAGGAAGGATAAAGGATAAAAATAACCTTCCACACTGTGTTTGTGTATCCGGCAAGTAAGGAACAAGAATTACCGGTTACATTAATACAGTACCGCACAAACGTAAACAAAATCTGCCCAATTTGTAAAAAATGTGTAAAACAAAAACCCCAAAGCATCAGGGTGCTTCGGGGTTTGGGACTTGCGTTTTTTGGGTTGATATCAGAACGTGCGCTGGAAAATAACCTCAAAAGAGATGTGGTACAGCGAGTTAGCCACCGTGTTTTCGCCGCAAGCTTCGTTGGTGCCGTAATCAGGCGTCACCGGCCCGGCAACTTCGCTGGTGCCGTCCATGACCTGCACGGTGTAGCTGCCTTTGAACATGGCAAAATCAATGTGACCGGGGTCAAGCTGCCCTTTCAAATCGGTCTTGGTTTCTGTGTTGGGAATCACGCTGCCATCTTCTCCGGCGGCCCACTGAATTTTGACCGGCACACCGTCGATTCCCTGCCCGTTCATATCTTCAACCTTGATAAAAATGTGGTGCTTGCTCTGGTTTTCGCAGGGGGTGAGCTGGCGCACACTCTTTACCCGGTAATCCACATCCGGCGTGGGGGTAGGCGAGTGCAGTAAAATTTGGTAGTCGGCGAGAGCTTCGCTAATGCGGGATTGGTAGCCGTAGAGCAATGCCCGCAACGCCCGAGCT
>RFJF01000022.1 GCA_003695455.1 Chloroflexota bacterium | reverse complement strand
CGCGGTCGGCTTTGTAACCCACCGTGCGCACGTTTGCCAGATTTTGCACAATGCTTTCGTGGCGCAGCAGGCCGGTCAGCATTCCGGCGGCGGCGGTGTACAACCCTCTAATCATTGAACGTCCTCCTAACCCGGACAGGCCGGATTCAGAAATCTACCTGTAAATTGCGTCATTCAAAGCGGCGCTTTTTCAGCGCCAGCCCAACTGCCACCAGCAACAACCCCAGCGCCAGCCAGATTGCCGCCGCCACCGCCGATGCGTTGGCGTTGCCGGTGACCGGCAGCCCGGCGGGCGCTCCGGGGGTAGCCGTAATACCCGGCTCCAGCGTGGCCGTGGGTGTGCCGCTCACAATTTCCAGCCGGGCATTGGGAAAAACGCCGGCGATGGAACGGCGGGGGTCGGCCTCGTCGGGGTTGGTGTCCGGCACAGATTCAACGCTGATAACAAAAAAGCGGTAATCCAGCACCGGGATATCGTCAAATTCGGCATAGTAATCCACGCGGCCATCGGCATCACTGTTGAAGGTGCCCAGGCTAATCATTTGCTCGTCCGACGTGACCAGCCAGGCTTCGTACTGCACGCCCGCCAGTTGGGGCAGCCCTTCGGCTTGCAGGTCTACCCAGGCTTCGCCAATGCTGACCTGCGCCACGCCGCTGGCGCTGGTAGCGCCGTAATTAGACAGTTCCGGTAAATAATTGAGAAATATTTTAACCGGCGCGCCGTTGGCGGCTGCCGGGGCTGAAGCCACCGTGAGCGCCGCCGCAAAAAATATTACAGAAAAGAGCCATTTGAACAATTTCATACCATCCTCCAGAGATGTGATTTGGAATGGCTGCCACTATATCACATCCGGCGGTAATCTTTAAATTCCGGGGCCGGCAAACGCCGAGCGACCCATTGCCAGCAACATACGCACCGCTTCCTGTTCCAGCCCGGTGCGGGCGGCAATAGCCAACTGGTCCAGCCCTTCATCGGCCAATGAGAACACTTTGCTGAACTTGTCGGCAGGCCGATTGGCACTGCCCGCAGTTTCAGCTGCGGGCGATTGGGCAGAATCGGCATCGCCAAGCAACATGGTTTTGGCTTGCAACGTGGTGTCTGTATCGTCAACCGGCGGCGTGGGCGGGGCGGCAGGCTGGGGCTGATGCTGACTTTGGGCAACCGGAGTCTCTTCGGCTTCCAGAATATTGTTGACCCAGCTAATGTATGCTTTCAGGGCAATAAAGCGGCGCTTGATGGTATCGGGGTCGTAGCCCAGCGATTCCATATTTTGCAGGTAATCTTCCAGATGTTGGGCCTCGATGGGGCCGGGCGGAGTCTGGTCGTTAAACTGGTTGGTGTACCAGATGACAAATTCCTGCGCGTGTTCAACGGCAACGCTCACTACATCGTGGCCGCAACCACTGATGCGCAAATATTCGCCAAAATTTGAGGGCGAGTAAACCAGCTCAAGCGGCACCAGCGGCTCATCCTCCGGGGCCGGTTGACTTGACGCCGCGGGCGCTGTGGAAATCGGTGTTGGTTCCGGGGCAGACGCCGGAGCCGTCGTCAAGGCTTCGGCGCGAGCCAGCAGGCTGCGTAACTCGGTGGCGGCGGTTTCAACCTGCTGCAACATAGCCTGCAATTCATCACGTTGCGCGTGCGCTCCGTGGCGGGTAACATCGGCCACGGCTTGCAATTCGGTAACCAGTTCGGCCACATCCTGCGCCATTTTGGTAACCGAGGCGTGATCCTGTACCCAGGCCGGCGGCGGCAGCGGGGCCGTAGCAGCAGTGGGCGCGTCATCAATCATTTTACGCGTCATCAAATAGAGGTAGGCGGTGGCGCCCAAAATAATTAAACTAAGAAGCAGCGGCAAATACTGAAGCATAGCGTCCTCTCCTGCTGTAAATAACCGGGTTGGGTTCGGCGCGGTTTTTTATCAGGCTGCGCAGCGTGAGCATGGTTCTGGCATGAATCTGGCTGACTCTGGATTCTGAAACCTCCAGCACTTTGCCAATTTCTTTCATGGTCAGGCCATCGTTGTAGTAGAGCGAAATCATCAACTGTTCGCGCTCCGGTAATTCACGGATAGCGGCCACAAGTTCGGACTTCAGTTCTTTGTCGTCCATTTGTTGTTGGGGTGTTGGCATGTGCGAATCCTCCAGCGAACCGTACAGATTGGCCTGCTCGCCGTTGTCAAAAATTTGGGTTTGATCAAGTGAAATAATGGCAAAATTGATGTCGGCCAGCCAGTTTTGATACTGCTCCGGGCTGATGTTCAGGAACTCGGCCACTTCTTCATTATTTGGTGCGCGGCCCAGTTTTTGGCTGAGGTTGGCAAAAGCGTTTTCAATTTCCCGGTTGTGCCGGTAAACCGAGCGGGGCAGTAAATCCATTGAGCGCAGAGAATCGATGATTTGCCCGCGGATGCGGGTAACGGCGTACGTGGCAAATTTTACGCCGTGGTCCGGGTCAAAGCGGTCCACTGCCTCAATCAGCCCCAACGTTCCGTAGCCAATCAGGTCTTCGTACTGCAAGCTGGGGGGCAGCCCAATGGCTAACCGTCCAACCACATATTTGACCAGCTTGGAGTAGTGAAGGATTAGCTCCTCGCGGGCGGCTCGGTCTTTTTCTTTTACATGTCGTTGCCAGAGTTCTGCTACTTCGTCCATAACGTTAACGTCCTTGGTTTGGGGCAATAAAGGCTGTTCCAGGCTGCCTCAAAATTGGTTCCTATTCCACCGCCGGAATGGGCGTTTCTTTTGCCGCCGGTGTGGGTTGTGTACTATCGGGCAACGGCCCGTCTTCTGCCGGGGCGCTCTCTTGCCCGGCCCCGTCCTCTGCCGGGTCTGTGTCCGATTCAGTCTCTTCTGTTTCCTCTTCCACCTGAGGAACCTGCCACATTAAAGCCGCCGCCCACCCCAATGTGGCAAATACGGTAAATGCAGCGCCGCTTCTGAAAACGGCGGTCAGCGGCGTCACACCTACATACAGGGCCGTCGCCAGCGTTCCCAGACAGATAGCAACGGCCAGTTTAAGGGCAATGTTAAAAATCCAGTCGGGTTGATAGTTGGTCATCGCGTTTTCCCCTAAAATGCTGTTTCTACACGAAGAGAGAGAATTCGTTTCAGAAATTCTTTGACGCCGCCCGATGTACCGGCGGTCAGGGGCGTGCCGGCCCACAGATGTTCGGCGAGGGTATTAATAGCCACGGCCGCCGGTGAGCGGGGATAACTTTCAACCAGCGGCGTTTGCGCCCGCACGGCCCGCTGCACCATGTCGTCGTAGGGCAGAACGCCCAGCAATTCAATCTGTTTGCCCAAAAATTGATGCGCTACTTTAGCCAGTTTTTGCCCGGCAATGTCACCTTCGCCTTTTTTGCGCACGTTGTTGATGACCACCCGGGTAGTAATGGGAATCTGGTAGTGACTGATGGATTTGATCAGCGCGTACGCGTCGGTAATGGCGGTGGGTTCGGGCGTAGTCACCACCAGCACCTCGCCGGCGGCCCGCACAAATTGCAGCACGTTGCTGCCAACCCCGGCTCCGGTATCAATGAGCAGCAAATCTACTGTGCCGTCAAGAACCAGCAGGCTGTGCAGCAGACTGTGCCGCTGGCGTTCCGGCAAGTCGGCCAGTTCCGGCAGCCCCGATGCGCCGGGAATCACTTTTAGCCCGTGTTGGGCTTCTACAATGATTTCCGGTAATTTTTTCTGGCCGGTCACTACGTGGTGCAGGTGAAACCTGGGTTGCAGCCCCAGCAGAATATCGGCGTTGGCCGTACCCAGGTCTGCATCGAGCAACGCCACCCGCAGGTTTCTGCGGGCCAGCGTTAACCCCAGATTGACGGCCAGGTTAGTTTTGCCCACGCCGCCTTTTCCGCTGGCAATGGCAATGACCCGGCTCTGGTACTTGGGATAGGCCAGGTAGTCCAGTTCGGACAGGGCTTGCACATCAAGCATCATACGGTTACCTCCTGCCTGACACCGGGCATGGTTTGGTGTGAATTTCCGTTGCGGGTACTTCGAATACCGTCGGGGACGGGGCCAACCAGCAAATCTACCACATAATCGGCGGTGGCTACTTCTATGTCTTCCGGTACGCGCTGCCCGTTGGTCAGGTAACTCAGCGGCAAAGCTCGCTCACAGGCCACAGAGTAAGCGGCCCCCAGCGAGCTGGTTTCATCAATTTTGGTAAAAATGAGGCCGTCAAGCGGCATGGCGCTGAAGGCTTCTATAATCTGGTGCATATCCTCATATTTTGTGCCGGCATTGATAGCCAGATGAACAATTTTTTCCGGAACGGCGGCCAGGTAATCGCTCAGGGCGGCAACCTCGCTGGCAGCGCGCTGGCTGCGGCCGGGGGTGTCAATCAGGATCAGGTCTTTGTCGGCGTTAGATTTGATGAGCGCCAGCAGGTCGTCCGGGGTGTAGGCCACTTCTACCGGCACGCCCAAAATCTCGCCAAAGGCAGAAATCTGGGGAATGGCCGCCACCCGAAATGTATCGGTGGTAATCATCAGCACCCGGTTTTTCTTGTAGGGCGTGTGGGCAAATTTGGCGGCAAGTTTTGCCAGTGTGGTGGTTTTGCCCACGCCGGTGGGGCCAACCACAAAGAAAACCTGCGGGCCGGCCGGGTTCAGATTGAGTTGCACCGGCGGCGGCAACTGGCGGCCAAGATACCAGTGCAGATGTTCGTTGAGCACGCCCTGATTGTCCAACGTCCAGCGGCTCAGTTCGTTGGCAACCCGCTGAATGGTTTGGTGCGCCAGATGTTGGGCCACACCCTGGTCAATGAGCCGCTGATACCAGCTTTCAAGACTGGCAACTCGCGGCACAGAGTTGGGTACGGGTTGGGGCCGGGCGGCAACCTGGCTAATGGCAACCCGCAGGTTTTTCAACTCGTCGCGCATGGCCTGGATTGATGGGTCGCCGTGGCTGTTGTGCTGCGGAAAATCCTGCAAATCTGTATCTACGGCAGCCACCACCTCAAATTTGGGGCGTGCAAACAAGCCAAACACCCCACCTTTCCGCACCTTTTCAGAGTGAAGAATCACAGCGTTGGGGCCTAACTCCAGCTTAATCAGCTCCATCGCTTCGGGCATATTTTTTACCAGATACTTTTTTACTCGCATTGTGCTTACTCACATTGTGCGGTTTTTTATGAGTTGGCCGTTCGGCCGGCAGTCTGCGCGGCTGCGTTTTCGCCGGCCAGGCCAGACTGAATTGGCACATCAACCATGCCTTCGGCGTGAACATCAACGCCGGAAGCAATCTCGCTGTAAGACAGCACCGACAGGTTAGGCAACGCCCGTTCGGTAAGCCGTTTGAACGCCAGCCGAATAGTGGCGCTGCACAGCACAACCGGCATGTACCCCTGCGCGGCCAGTCCTTCCATTTGCTGGGCGGTGGCTTCGAGCAGTTGCTGGGCAATGCCCGGCTCCATATTCAGACTGATGCCGTTGCTCAGGTCACCCATGGCCTGGCTCAACATCCGTTCAACCCGGGGGCTGAGCGTGACCACGTGGATAGCGCCGTCGGCGGCCTGATTCTGGTTTGAAATGGAGCGCGCCAGTTTTTGCCGGGTGGCTTCGGCCAGCAGGTCCGGGTCTTTCACACTGGGAGCCAGAGCGCTGATAGTTTCCATAATGGTAACCAGATCACGGATTGACACCCGTTCGCGCAGCAGGTTTTTCAGCACATCGTGCACATCGCTCAGGCTCATCACACCGGGAATCAGGTCTTCAACCAGCGCCGGCTGGATTTCTTTGAGGTTATCAAGCAGGTTGCGCACATCCTGCCGGCTCACAATTTCCGGGGCGTGCATTTTGACCACTTCTGTCAGGTGAGTAGCCACCACCGAAGCCGGGTCAACAACGGTGTACCCCAATGTTTCGGCGCGTTCTTTGTGGGTGGCGTCAATCCAGACGGCGGGCAGGCCAAAGGCGGGTTCGGTGGTAGACACGCCGGGAATCTGCTCAACAACCGGGCCGGCGGCCATGGCCATATATTGGCCGGGCATCAGACTGCCGCGGGCCACCTCGGCGCCACGCAGTTTGATGGCGTACACGTTGGGCGGCAGTTGCAGGTTATCGCGGATGCGGATTTTGGGCAGAATAAAGCCCATTTCCATGGCCACCTGCCGCCGGATCATTGTAATTCTGTCCAGCAGGCTGGCGCTGTTTCCGCTTTCTACCAGCGGAATCAAGCCGTAGCCAATTTCCAGTTCAAGCGTGTCTACCTGCAACAGCGCCGTCACCGAGTCGGCATCGGCGGCGGGTTGTTTGGCTTGCTGTTCTTCGGCCACCTGCGATTGAATGATTTGGCTGGTTTGTTTTTCGCGGCGCACAAAATAGCCGGCGGCCCCGGCAACAATGCCCATCACAATAAAGGGGATTTTGGGCAGGCCGGGTACCAGCGCAAAGCCAAACAGCATGGCCGCCACAATCATCAGTGCCCGGTGATTGCCGGTAATCTGTTTGACCACGTCGCCGCCCATTGTGTCATCGGCGGCGGTGCGGGTTACAATGATGCCGGTGGCGGTGCTGATGAGCAGCGCCGGAATTTGCGATACCAGACCATCGCCCACGGTGAGCAGGGTGTAGGTTTGCAGCGCTTCCATCAGCGTCATATTCAGTTGGAACATTCCAATGATGAACCCGCCAATAATGTTGACCAGCACAATCACCACGCCGGCAATGGCATCGCCCTTAACAAATTTGCTGGCCCCATCCATTGCGCCGTAAAAATCTGCTTCGTGCTCAATTTCTTTGCGGCGGGCGCGCGCCTGGTCTTCGGTGATTAGCCCGGCGTTCAGGTCGGCATCAATGCTCATTTGCTTGCCGGGCATGGCGTCAAGGGTGAAGCGGGCGGCAACTTCGGCCACGCGGCCGGCGCCGTTGGTGATCACAATAAATTGAATGGCCATTAAAATGAGAAAGACCACCACGCCGACCACGTAGTTGCCGCCTACCACAAAATTACCAAAGGCGTTGATAATGCTGCCCGCGTTGGCCGTGAGCAGAATGAGCCGCGTGCTTGAAACATTGAGTGCCAGCCGGAACAGGGTGAGAATGAGCAGCAGCGAGGGGAACACCGAAAAATCAAGCGGTTTTTGAATGTACAGCGATACCAGGGTGATGGTGACGGCCAGAGCAATGTTGAATGCCAGCATCAAATCCAACATGGCCGTGGGCATGGGGATGACCATCATAGCCACAATGGCAATTACGGCCACCGCCAGCACAACGTCGCTGTTGTCCAGAATTCTGCGCAATCCGTCTTTTGTTGCTACCGAGGTGTTAACGGTCATCCAGCATCTCTCCGGGGTCAGCCGTTTGCCGGCATCAATTCGTTGTTACTGCCCAGCGAATACTCCAGCATTTCACGGTAATTTTCTCGCAGTTCTTCCACATCTTCCACAGAAAGAGAGAGGATTTGGAGCGCCTCTTCTTTTGAATCGGTGAGCAGTTCCGGGTCTGCCAGGCCAATGCCTAACTCAAGGCAGATAATGTTTGCCAAATTCACAATGGCTGCCAGCTTCTGGTTTTGGTCTGCCTGCTGCGGGGTGTGGTGAAACTCAATTGCGTCAACCAGCACGGCGGGCAAATCCCATTTGCGGGCCAGTTCTGCACCTACCTGCGCGTGGTTCATGCCCCACCAACTTTCTTCGGCCTCAATCAGTGTTTGGTTGTGGCTGCGCACGCTGGCTAACAGAGCGTCCCAATCCATGGTGAAATATTGATCGAGCATTAATTTGCCAATATCGTGCAGCAAGCCGGCCACGTATGCTTCATCCGGGGCGGCGTAGGCCACCCGTTCAGACAGGCGCTGGGCGGTTAAAGCCACCGCCACCGAATGTCTCCACAATTCGCCGCGGCCCAGGTTGTAACCGGCCACCCGCCGCGAGAGCAGCGTAGAGTAAGAAAGTGCAAACAACAGGTTTTTGGTGCGCTTAAAACCCAACCGCATCACGGCTTCATGCAGGGTGCTGGCCCGGTAGCGCGTGCCGTAGTACGCCGAATTTGCCAGCTTGAGCAGCCGGGCGGTAATGGCCTGGTCTACCGACAACACCGAAACAATCTCGTTCACAGAAACGCCCGGTTCATCCAGTAGCTGCAATGCTCTGACAATGGTAGTGGGCAACGCTTTCAGGTCATCCACACAGGCCAGAACCTTTTGCATTTGGGCCGGTGTGGTTTTGATGGCTGTCATGCTTCCCTCCTGCCTGTGGCGAGTTTGCGGCCTTTTGGTTTCAGCCGGTACACAAACGCCAGCACTTCGGCCACAGCTTTGTACAATTCCACAGGGATGGCCTGCCCCACCTCAACCGATTTAAACAGCGACCGGGCCAGTGGTTTGTTTTCAACCAGCGGCACATTGTTTTCGCGGGCGCGGTTTTTTATGCGCTGGGCCACCAGCCGCTGCCCTTTGGCCAACACCACCGGCGCCTGCGATGTTCCCTGCTCGTATTTGAGTGCTACGGCATAATGGGTGGGGTTGGTAATCACCACGTCGGCTTCCGGAATGGCGGCCATCATGCGGCTCATAGCCAGTTGGCGCTGGCGCGAACGGATGCGGCCTTTGAGTTGGGGGTTTTCCTGCTGTTTGGCCTCTTCGCGCACTTCCTGCTTGGTCATTTTCAGGCTTTTTTCGTGCTCATATTTTTGGTAAAAGTAGTCAATAAAGGCCAGCACAACCATAATTGCCGCCACCCGAAAACCGATTTCAATGGTCAGCCCGGCCATTGCACTGACCCCGGCCGATAAATCCATGCGACTTGAGGCCAGAATGACGCCAAAATTATCTCTGACGGTAATGTAAATGACGCTGCCCACCACCAACACTTTGATGATTGATTTCAGCAAATCGGCCATCCCGCGGGTAGAGAAGATTTTTTTAAAGCCGTTGACCGGGTTGATTTTGCTGGCTTCCGGCTTTAAAACCTTGCCGCTGAAAAATAACCCGGTTTGAATAACGTTAGCCACCACACCGGCCAGCATCAGTGGCAGGGCAAAGGGCGCCAGTATCCACAAAAAGGCCGCCGCCAAATCCTGCATTCCGGAAAACAGCACTTCGGGCGTAAATTCTATGGTTGGCAGTTGGCTAAACGTGCGGTGCATCACCAGGCTGATGCCCTGGTAAAAACGGCCGCCGGAAATATTCAGCAACCAAAAGGCCATCAGCACCAGCAGCGCGGTATTTACTTCGACGCTTTTGGCAACCTGGCCCTTTTGACGGGCTTCGCTGCGTCTTTTTGCGGTTGGGGCTTCGGTCCTGTCATCCATAACGTAATTTTCTCAGCAATTTACGGCACCAAAATGGCAGAGATGTTGGCGGCAATGTGGGTAAACAAATCTTTGATAACCGGCAGGGTGATGGGAACAGTGAGCGCCAGCGTTAAAAAGCCCAGCCCCATTTTTAACGGCAGCCCCACAAAAAATACCTGAATTTGGGGAACGGCCCGCGCCAGCAACCCCAAACCCACATCGGTAATGAGCAACGTGCCCACCACCGGCAGCGCCAGCGTTACGCCGATTACAAACGTCTGGTTAAACAGAAAAATCAATCGCTCCATGGTGACGTTGGCAAAAACAAAACTGCCCACCGGCACAACTTCAAATGTGCGGGCCAGCGCGGCAATCAACCAGTGATGACCATTGATTACCAGAAACAGGGCAATGGCCATCAGGGTATAAAATTGATCCAGCGCCGATGATGAGACGTTGGTGAAGGGATTGAATAAACTGGCCGCGCGGAAGCCGGCCTGCACGCCCATCATATTGGCGGCAATGCCTACGGCCACAAAAATCAGGTTGGTCACAAATCCAATCAGCACGCCAACCAGAATTTCCTGGGCTACAGCCAGCACAAACGGCAAAAAATCGGTGGGGATATGCCCGGCGTTTGAGCCAATTCCGGCGCCGGGTAACGGTACAATCACAACAGACAGCAACGCCGCAAATCCAATTTTGGTGATGGTTGGCACGCCCCGGTTGCTGAACATTGGGGCTGTCATCAGCACGGCCAAAACTCTGACAAAAATCAGAAATAGGTTGAGAAGTTGCAACGTGTTGGGCATTGTTATCGTTCAGGCTGCCGGTATTTGCAGTACCGGCAGGCCAGCGCACTATTTGCAGAAATTGATACAAAAATTGCCAGTTTTGAGCACACTTCATTTATATCACATGGTAAGTTTTGTGTCTGTAAAGTTCGTATCAAGAGGGCATAAAATTAGCGTAAAGAGCCTAAAGACAAACTGCAATCTGCCGACAACTTCATTGCGAGCACACTATTTGCAGAGGTATTTTTGCACCTTACCGTCTAAAAGTTATGCTGAAACTACCGATCGATATTCTTCAGCCGGGGATGACTCTGGCAAAACCAATTACAGATGATCGTGGACGCACCCTCTTGCGGCAGGGCATCACGCTGACCGATGAATATATCTCGGTGCTCAAACAACGAGACCTGACAAACGCGTTTATTGCCGCCGAAGACACATCTGACATTGTCATTGACAGCTTTGTAACTGAAAACACACACACATTTGCCCGTCAAAAGCTGGCCGCTGTGTTCGATTTTGTTTGCAACATTGCCGCCCCATCTGCCGGGGCCAATGACATTTCTGCAGAAGAAGTAACAGCGGATAGCGGGGTGGCAGAGGCGTTGCGCAGCAGTGCAGAATTTAATCAGCTGGAACCGGCTGTGCTGGCGCTGCTGGCAGACGTGGCAGATAAAAAAACGGTGGCAAATCTGAGCCAGATAAGGCGACGCAGCGACCTGCAGTTTGCGCACGCGGTCAACGTGGCAGCGGTGGGCATGTTTGTTGGCAAACTGCTGCACCTTTCTGAAACTGATTTAATCAGGCTGGGTACCGCCTGCATGCTACACGATATTGGCAAGATTTTTTTTCACCCCACCCTGCTGCACGTTAACGGCCAACCTCCCAACCCGGCACAAATGCTAAAAATAAGGGACCACACCCGGCTGGGCTACGAGCTGCTCCGCAAGCGCGACCCGGAAAATGTCATGGTCAACCACGTTGCCCTTGAACACCATGAGCGGCAAGACGGCAAAGGGTATCCGCGCGGACTGCGCGGCACCAACACCATCGAGCGGGCCCGCTTCTCGCGTGATAACATTATGCTCATCACAGAAATTACCACGCTGGCAGATACGTTTGATATTCTCAGTAACGCCGCCCCCCAACGCCCCGCCCTGTCTCCCAAACAAATTGCGCAAACATTGCAGCAATTGGCCGGCACGTTTTTAAACAAAGAACTGGTTGAAATCTTTTTATCGGCCATGCCGCTGTTGCCCAAAGGAATCAACATTGTGGTTCGGGCCGGGCGCTATGCCAATTACAAAGGGGTAGTCATTGAACACAATCCACAGCACCCCCAACGCCCGGTTATCAGGCTGCTATTCAACCCGCTGGGTAACAGGGTTTCGCCCATCAACCTTAATTTGGCACAAAAAGAAGACATGATTGTTGAGGCAACCCTGTAACTATGACCGAATCTCCCATTGTTTGCCCTCGCTGTACAAAACCACTGCCATTTGGAGTTGCCTATTGCCACCACTGCGGGCATCCACAGATTGGCAAAACCGGCCAGTTGTGGATGGGGGACCGGCGACTGGTGACAATTTTATTTGCAGACCTGGCTTCTTTTACCGCCACCAGCGAAAACACCGACCCCGAAGACGTCATTGATATTCTTAACCAGGTATTTACCCGGCTGGCCGTAGAGTATGACCGCGAAGGCGGCTATCTGGATAAAACTGTGGGGGACCAACTGATGGTGCTGTTTGGCGCGCCCCGCGCCCATGAGGATGACCCCGTAAGAGCCGTGCGGGCGGCGCTGGGCATGCAAGCCGCCATGAAAGAAATGGCGCCAACCATGCGAGAAAAAATAGGCCACGCCTTTAAATTAAACATTGGCATTAATACCGGAATTGTGGTTTGGGGGCGTATGGGGCCGGCCGGCAGAACAGCCGCCACCGTTATTGGCGATGACGTAAACCTGGCCAGCCGGCTTGAACATTACGCCACCAACGGCCAAATTATTGTATCAGATGTGGTGTACTCGCTGACCCGGCGTTACTTTGATTACGAAATTCTGGAGCCTATTCGGGTAAAAGGAAAGAGCAACCCGGTACCCATTTATACCCCCCTCAGACCCAAGCGGAGTTTTAGGGCCAGCCAAAGCTCAAAAGAGCGCAGCGCTCCGCTGGTTGAACGGGACCAGGAGTTGCAGGCGCTGCACAACAACCTGTCATTTGCCGTTACCGGCAAAAGCCGATTTGTGGTGCTAACGGGTGAAGCCGGCATGGGCAAAAGCCGTCTGCTTGATGAATTTGCCACGCAACTGCAAACGTACAAATTTAAAAAAACCCCCACAATACTTCAGGCATACGGCGGCGGCGGAACCAGCGAGCCGTACTCGCCCGTTGCCGAAATTTTGAGCCAGTTGTTTGATATTAAAAGCGATGATTCCCGTTTGGTGCAGCAACGGAAAATAGAGGACCGGGGGCGCATTTTGGGCATGACCCAGCGAGACTTTGTGCCGCTGATGGGGTATCTGCTGGGTTGGTATCAGGATGACCAACGGTTGAGCAACCTTGAACAAAATGTTGAACAACTCCAAAAATCTGCCGCAACCACGGCTGTTTCTGCCATTTTCAAACAAGCTACCCGCCGGCCCACTCTGGTTCTCATTGACAACCTGCAATGGGCAGATTCTAATTCTTTGATGTGGTTGCAATTGCTGGGCGCAGAAAAAACAAACGCCGCCCGGCAGCAACACGCGCATGATTTGCTGGTGGTCACCGCTACCCGCCCCCAACTGGAAATACCGCTCACCGCCCTCAACCCCGATGAAGTTATTTCGCTGCCTCCGCTCAGCAACCATGCCCGCCGGGATTTAATCTCCAGCCTGCTGCCCGGCGGCGAACTGCCCACCTCGCTGGTTGACCGGCTGGTCAACGAATCCGGCGGCAACCCGTTTTATCTGGAAGAGGCCGCCCGCGGCCTGATTCAATCTGAACAGCTCGTCCGCGACAAAGGCAAATGGCGGCTCACCCGTCCCATTGAAGACATTTACATTCCGCACAGCGTTGAAGGGCAGGTAATGGCTCACCTGGATGTGCTGGATGAAACCAGCCGCATTGTGTTGCAGCACGCGTCGGTTATTGGGATGACGTTCAGCTACCGGCTACTGGCCGCCATTACGCCGGTAAAAAACTTGCAAGCTGCCATTGAAGACCTGGAACAGCGGGCGCTCATCAAAAACGTTACCCCCACTGATGAAACCACCGACGACCTGGTTTACAGCTTTTCTCAAATGGTGGTCCGTGAAGTTGCTTACCGTACTATGCTGCGCAAAACCCGGCGCGAACTGCACGATAAAATTGCCGCCCTCACAGAAACCAACAAACCGGCCGCCGAATACGACACCGAAAGCGTTGAATCGCTGGCGCGGCACTACATGGCGGGTGATCAGGAAGAAAAGAAGGTGATTTACAACTGGCTGGTGGGCCAGCGGGCGCTGGAAACGTATAATTTTGAAGACGCCTGCCAGCACCTTGAAGTTGCACTCAATGCGCTGAAAGAGATTGAAAACCCGGACCCGGACACCTGGTTGCAGGTTGCCAACGGGCTGGGCGACGCCAGCACCTTTACCGGAAATTTTGACCGGGCAGCCAGTTGTTACAAAATGGTGTGGGAAATGGTCAAAAATAATCCGGAAGAATTGATAAAGTTGTACTACAGAACCGGCCGGCTGAATTTTTATCAGGGAAACATTGAAGCCGCCGCCACCAGTTACCAGTATGCGCAAAATCTGGCCCAAAACAACCCCGACCTTTTGCCGCAAATCAACGCCGAAATCCGGTTGATGTACGACCTGGATTAACCCCCACCCAAAAATAAAAAAGCCCCAAGGGATTG
>RFJF01000330.1 GCA_003695455.1 Chloroflexota bacterium | reverse complement strand
GTAGGTGCGTCCATCGGTACCCCGGGCGGCTTTTTCCCATTCCGCCTCAGTCGGTAGCCGCTTGCCTGCCCATTGGCAGTAGGCTTGCGCACCGTACCATGTCATTTCTATTGCCGGATGATTTTCATAGCCTCCATCCGCTTGCCAAGTTCCGCCATTTTGGTGAATTTTGGCATCAGGGTCGTCAGCATCCAGCCACGTTGCGCCGCCCTCACTTTGGTTGCCTCTTGCATTCAGAAATTCAGCGAACTGGGCGTTGGTGACTTCATACTTGTCAATGTAAAAAGCATCCAGGTAGACGATATGTACCGGTTGTTCATCGCTGCCGCCATTGTCGCTACCCATTGTAAACTCTCCGGCGGGCACCAAAACCATATTCGGCAGTACGGGGTTGGGGGTGGGGGGATACGGCGTGCTGGTTTTTGTGGGAATGGGAGCGGGGGTGTTCGTCGGAGGTACGGGTGTGGCGGTTGGCGTGGCTATGGGGGCAGGGGTGTTGGAAACACCTTTTAACGCCTCGGCGGCAACGTAGGTTTCAGTGGCTTCTACATCAGGGGTAGATGTCTCTACCACCCCGGCTGTGGGAATAATGCCTGATGCCATTCCCTGGGTGGCAAACGCCGGTGGTTGGTTCAGCCAATTCATCACCGCGTCGTAACCCAGCCATCCGGCCAGCAAAACTAAGATGGCAATGCCGGCAAGCAGGGCGGAATGCTGTGTAAAATAGGTGGATATTGAGCGGGTTAATGGTGCGGGCGGCAGGGGTCCTGGTTCAGGCGGCGGTGTTTGGCCGGCTGTCTGCAATGCAGTTTTGGCGGCATTTTGCACCAAAACGAATTTGCTTGTGGTCAGTTTTTGCAGGGCCTCAATCGCCAATTGTTTCAATTGGGGGTCGGCCTTTTTCAGCAGTTCATCCAATTCGCTAACAGCAACCAGTAAATCGGATGGGGCGGTGCTGTTTAAAAGCCGAATAAGGTTGGGCGGCAGGCTAACCTTTTTGAGTTTGACACTTTTGGCAATAACAATTTGCCCCTGCTGATTAATGATGGTCATTTGGGGCGTCTGGTCGGGCCGCAGTTTGCGCACCTGAGCTTCGGCATAATAAAACAGGTCGGCCACGGTAATGACCTCGCTGTCGGGCCGGGCGGCCTCGCCGGTTTCCAGACCTTGCACCAGACAGCGAGTAAAGACAGATGGTTCCTTTTTTTTACCTGCTTCCTTAATTGAGGAGGCTTCAAAGGCGCGCTGCAGGGCGGTTGAGGCGGTGAGAATAGCCACACCGCGCCCAAAGTGCTGGCGGACCACAATATCTGCGGCTTCGCCTTTAGCCAGCATTTCATTGGTAAACGCGCCGCTGAAACAACTGTCAAGTATAAGCACTTTTTGCTCCGCCCTGCTCCTGTCCACCATCTGCTTAATAAAGGCGGCAGAGATAGCAGTTGAGCGCAAATGATATTTTGTATCAACCGTTGCCAGGTACAAATCGCCGAATTCATCATCAATGAAGCCATGCCCGGAAAAATACAGCAAAAGCATGTCATCTCGTTTAGCGTTGATAAAAAACGATTCAATCGCTTGTCTCAGGTAATGGCTTTCTTTGTCCAGCAAGACCTGAACCTCAAAGCCGCCGATTTCAGGGTTTTGCAAAACAGCGGCCAGGCGTTCTGCATCTTTCAGCGGCGCAGCCAATTGCCTGAATTTTTTGTCTGTATACCGGCTGTTGCCGATGATTAACGCTGTGCGTTTGCCTTCGGCCATATCTTACTTTCCGGTTGTTTGTTGGGATGAGAATTTATCAAGCTGGTGCATCAATTTATCGGCAAATGCCATTAATTCAGCCTCAGAAATTGCGGTCGGGGTGTATTCCACTTCAATGGCCTTGCCGTCCAGTTCAGCTCTAAGTTTTATGGTACGTCCCTCGGCCCGCAGTACCCAGTCTTTGAGCAGCTGGATAACAGCGGTCAATACGCCGGCTGACCCCAAGGTGACCACCAACGTATTTATATCAATCGGGATTCCTTTGGCGCCGGGCAAGGTTTCGTCGCTTTGCGCCCGGTTCACGTCGGCCCCGGCGGCAATGAGACTTTTTTGAAGCCGGCGGGTTAACCGGTCAGCCTCCTGTTCGGTTGCTTCTTCGCCGGGGTTAAGTGAAACAAGGATGTTCAAATTGGGGGTAGTCATCTTGACCTCTCTGTATTGAAGTGAATGGTTAGTTATTCGAGAACTGCCGGTATCAAATACGGACAACGCACAAGGCAAACTGAATTTAATCTTATTATCCCACGCAATGTGATTGTGGTCAAGAGATATGATATTTGTTATTGCTC
>RFJF01000329.1 GCA_003695455.1 Chloroflexota bacterium | reverse complement strand
ATTTGCAGGAGTTGAGCCGGGTTGAGGCCGGTGCGTTCCACCTGGAGCGCAAACCGCTGGATGTGGCCGCGCTGGTTGAACTGACCGCGGCGCGCCTGCGACCCCAGTTTGAGGAAAAAGGGGTTGAGTTGAAGATTGACATTCCGCTCGGCCTGCCTCGCGTGCCGGCTGACGAGGACCGGATCAGTCAGGTGTTGCTGAATTTGGTGGGCAACGCCCTGCAATACACCCCTGCCGGCGGCGCTGTCACCGTTTCTGCCCGGCGGCAGCCGGCGCAGGTAGAAGTACAGATACAAGACAGCGGTCTCGGCATCCCCGCCGAGCATTTGCCCCACCTGTTTGACCGTTTTTATCGGGTTGATAAATCACGCAGCCGGGCCGGAGGCGGCAGCGGCATTGGGCTGACCATTGCCCGTCACCTCATCGAAGCGCACGGCGGCCGAATTTGGGCCACCAGCGACGGACCGGGCCGGGGCAGCACTTTTGGTTTTTCTTTGCCGGTGGGGTAATCAAAAATGCCCGCAAGCACCAAATTAAACCCAAGCCAGAATGAGCCTTGCAGATTCCCAAGAACAATCTCTGGGCGAAATACGGGAATATCTCTTGTGTTACCAGATTGGCCGTCGCTGTTGTGGTATCTGTTTACCCGAAGAGAAAACACAAACCCTGCAAACAAACACCAAACCACCAAAACTTCCCCCTTACCGATAAAATGAGCCGCGCCGGTCCGGGTCTGTTTTCCGGTTAAGTGTTTTTCTGTTTCCTTCAAAATTATAGGGTGGAGTATCGATTCTTGTAATTTATTTTGCAAGGCGTTTCAAGGCGTTTATACAAAGCCGCAACCAGCTCGGCAGTTTAATTTTGCGTTTTCGCCCGCAACAAATTAGGATTCGCCTCACATCAGCCGGATCAGTCAACAAAGTGAGGTCATGAATGAATCCTGATTACGAGGTCATTGTCATTGGCAGCGGCCCCGGCGGCGAGGGCGCAGCCATGAAATCTGTCAAAGAAGGCAAACGTGTTGCCATGGTAGAAGAGATGCTGGATGTGGGGGGCAACTGCACCCACCGCGGCACCATTCCCAGCAAAGCGCTGCGGCAGGCCATTCAGCAACTGGCAGCCCTGAGCCATTTCAGGGACAAAAATTACCAGACGCTGCTCAAAACCGCCGAATCTGTCATTGAGCGACAGGTAAAAATGCGGCAGGGTTTTTACGAGCGCAACGGCGTAGACGTATTGCAGGGCCGCGCAAAATTTATTGATGCCCACACCATCGAAGTGTCTGCCTCTACCGGGCTAAAGCGCCGCTACAGCGCCGCCGCATTTGTGGTTGCCACCGGCGCCCGGCCCTACCATCCACCCGATGTTGATTTTTCTCACCCGCGCATTTTAGACAGCGATACCGTGTTATCGCTGGCAGAAACCCCCCGCACCATCACCATTTACGGCGCAGGGGTCATTGGCTGCGAATACGCCTCTATTTTCCGGGGGCTAAAAATCAAGGTCAATCTGATTAACACGCGCAGCCAGTTGCTGTCTTTTCTGGATGATGAAATCATTGACGCGCTGGCCTACCACTTGCGCGAACACGGCGTGCTGATTCGCCACAATGAGAAATATGAACGGGTTGAAGCTGATGACCGGGGCGTCACCCTGCATCTGGCGTCAAACAAAATTATCCGCAGCGATGTGTTGTTGTGGGCCAACGGCCGCACCGGCAATTCAGACAATCTGGGGCTGGAAGCGCTGGGCATTGAGCGCGATTCCAGGGGCAGCATTGTGATTAACAACAACTACCAGTCGGCGGTGCCGCATATTTACGCCGTGGGCGATGTGGTCGGTTTTCCCAGTTTGGCCAGCGCCGCGTACGACCAGGGGCGATTTGCCGCCACACACTTGATTTTTGGCGATTGTGAACACCGTTTGGTTGAGGATATTCCAACCGGCATTTACACCATTCCGGAAATCAGTTCCATCGGATTGAACGAACGGGAACTGACCGGGCAAAAAGTTCCGTACGAAGTAGGCCACGCCTTCTTTCGGCATTTGGCGCGGGCGCAAATTACCGGCCGGACCACCGGCATGTTGAAGATTTTGTTTCATCGGGATACGCTGGAAGTACTGGGGATTCACTGTTTTGGGGCCGAGGCCGCCGAAATCATTCACATTGGGCAGGCAATTATGGCCCAAAAAGGCGCAGCCAACTCGTTGATGTATTTCATCAACACCACGTTTAATTACCCAACCATGGCCGAAGCCTACCGGGTGGCCGCGCTGAACGGGCTCAACCGGGTACAGTAAATACTTCTCTGTCAAAAGTTTGCAGTTTGGGCAAGAAAAGTATGTGCAGCCGCGAAGCAACGAGTAAGGTGACGCGGGTCATTTGGCCGGTTTACTGCCGATTTTTAACTGCCCTCATCCCGTTCTTTTCAATCAAAATGGGTGAAACAGAAAGCTGCACAATGCAGCGGGCAAAGTGGGTACACCCCGGCCCCCAAGAGCCTGCGCAGTCCGTTCAAAATTTGCCCGGAACCCCGGAATGGCTACAATAGTTGCCAGATGGCAGTGTCAGCACCCGCCAGTAAAAGCCCTGCAATCAGGGCTTTTTTATTAGGGCCATGCAGCAGAGTTACAGGGTTGCTTATCGCTATTCCCTGACTCCCGACCGCTGAATCCTGATTTACGGAGGCAAAAATGTCACAATCCTTTTCTACAGAAGATTTGAGCCACTTGTTCACCTATCCCTTTAAAGACCCGGATTGGGTCAAAAAATTCATCATCGGCGGGCTGATTACGCTGGCTGCGTACATTATTCCGCTGGTGCCGTTTGTGCTGATTTACGGCTACATGGCCAAAATCATGCGCGCCGTGATTGAGCAGGGCGAACTGACCCTGCCCGAATGGGACGATTGGGGCGGCCTGTTCACCGATGGCATCAAGCTGTTTGGCATTATGTTTGTGGTGATGCTACCCATTATGGTGGTGATGATGACCGGATTTGGCCTGTTTTTTCTGTCTGCGGGCATGGCCGGCGCCGCCGCCGACACCACCGACGCCGCCGCAATATTTCCGGCGGTGGGCATGATGGCGATGTTCTGCGGCTTTGGCGTGGCCATGCTGCTGGGCTTGCTCATCAGCCTGGTCATGCCGGTGATGTGGGCGCACGTGGTTGCCACCGGGCAATTTGGCGCGGCCTTCCGGGTGGCAGAATGGTGGGCCATTTTCCGGGCCAACATCGGCGGATTTCTGCTGGCGTACGTGGTTTTTCTGGCGCTGTCAATGGCGCTGGGTTTTCTTTTCACACTGCTCTATTTCACCATCATTCTCATCTGCATCATGCCGCTGGTGATGCCGGTGGTCATGCTCTACCAGATGATTATGCAGGGCGCGCTATTTGGGCAGGCTTACCGCGAGGGCGCGCGGCTGGCGCAGGTGTAAATTGGCCCGCCAACGCAAGTTTTACGTGGTCTGGGCGGGACGCGAACCGGGTATCTACCCCACTTGGGCCAAAACCGAGGCGCAGGTGAAGGGATTTGCCGGCGCAAAATTCAAAGCCTTCCCCACCGAGGCCGATGCCCGGCAAGCCTTTTTTGACGGCTGGGAAGCGCACGTGGGAGTCAAACCGCACGAGCGCCCCCTGCCGCCGGAAGTAGACCCCGACAGCATTTGCGTGGATGCGGCCTGCGACGGCAGCCCCGGCAATGTGGAGTACCGGGGCGTGCGCGCCGGCAGCATCGAGGAACTGTTCCACGTGGGGCCGCTGCCCAACGGCACCAACAATCTGGGTGAATTTCTGGCGATTGTGCATGCGCTGGCGCTACTGCACCGGCAGAACGACTCGACCACCGCCATCTACTCCGATTCGCGCAACGCCATCAACTGGGTCAGGGACCGGCAGGTACGCTCCAAACTGCCCCGCACCGACGCCTCGGCGCAGGTGTGGTCGCTGGCAGACCGGGCACTCAACTGGCTGCTCACTCATCGCTATGCGAACCCCATCCACCGCTGGGATACCAAACGCTGGGGCGAAAATCGCGCTGATTTTGGCCGGAAATAAGTGAGTTAGTGAAGTTAGTGGAGTTTGTGGAGTTAGTGGAGTTTGTGGGGTTGAGAGTTTGGTGGGTTGGGTGAGTTTGTGAAGTCGGTGGGGTTTCTTGAGATGGTGATGTTTGAGATTTGTTCATTGCTCACTGCTCATTCGTCGTTCGTCATTCGTAATTGACAATTGTTCATTGCTCATTGCTCATTGGTAATTGTCCGGAGGTTTTATGAAACCAGACCGAACCTCGTTTGTTATTTCAATTATGTCGCAGGACCGGGTAGGCATTGTTCACCAGGTTGCCAGCGCCATCAGCCAACTGGACGGTGATATTGAAGATATCCGCCAAAGCGTGCTGCGCGGCTACTTCACCATGATTTTGTTTGCCACCTTCCCGTCCGGCATCACCGCCGAGGCTGTCCGCCGCACATTGCAGGAGGACAACGACCCCGGCGATTCGGCGCTGGAAATTGCCATCCGGCCCGCGCTGCCGGCCCCGCCCCCCGCCGAAGATTCCGGGCAGGTGTACGTGCTGACCGCCAGCGGCAAAGACCGCATCGGTTTTGTGGCCACGGTATCGTCATTTTGCGTGGTGCAAAACCTCAACATTCTGGATTTGTCCACCACCGTGGCCGGCGACGAGTACATTATGATGTTGATGTTTGACGTGAGCCGCTGTCACAATTTTGACGCGCTGCACGAAAATCTGGCCCATTTCAGCCGGGAAACCGGCCTGAACATGGTTTTACAACACGATGATATTTTCAGAGCT
>RFJF01000328.1 GCA_003695455.1 Chloroflexota bacterium | reverse complement strand
CACAAAAACAAAACATAACCCACGGAGAGCAAAATGATTAAAAAAACAATAATTTCTTTGATAGCCATTGCCCTTTTTATGGGGCTGCTGCCTGCCCAAATACTGGCCCAGGAGCCGGCCCAATGCGAAGAAGAGTACACCGTTCAGGCCGGCGACTGGCTGAGCAAAATTGCCGAAAAATATTACGGCGACATCTTTGCCTACTCCCAAATTGTTGAGGCCAACAACGCCCAAAGCGATGACGCTTACCCCGATATTGCCAACCCCGATTTAATTGAACCCGGCCTGGTGTTGTGCATCCCCCCCGGCGATGTGATGGCCCAACTGCTGCAAATGGCCCAGAGCGCGCCGGAAGGGCTGGCCCCGCAGGATTTGGCTAACGCCACTTACCCCTCGCCATACAGCCCCGCCGGCTCTGTGACGCTGGAAAACGGCCGCTTCAGCGAACCCGTCGCCCCCGGCTCGGCCACTGAAATAACCGTGAAAGTAACCGGTAACCTGGCCTACGGCGAGTTGAACGGCACGCCGGGCGCGGCCATTGTGCTGGTCAGCGACCCCGGCGGCAGCGGCACATTTTATGATTTACACGTGATGGTCAACCAAAACGGTCAGCCCGCCAGCGCGGCCTCAACCACGCTGGGCGACCGGGTGCAAATCAATTCCATCACCGTTGAAAACAACCAGATTGCGGTAGATATGGTGCAGGCCGGGCCGGATGACCCGCTGTGCTGCCCCAGCCAGCACGTTATCAAAACCTTTGAACTGCAAGGAGAGCAACTGGTGGAAATATCCAGCCAAATTGTAGAGGATAATACAAGCAGTCCCCAACTGGTTGGCCCTGTCTGGCTCTGGCAGCAAACCCTGATGAACAACGACGACAAATTTACCCCGGACAACCCCGGCAACTACACCGCCCAATTTAAAGAAGATGGAACCGTAGCCATTCAGGCCGATTGCAACCGGGTTAACGCAAGCTACACCCTCGACGGCAGCAAACTGACCATTATGCCGGGGCCGTCTACCATGGCCGCCTGCCCGGAAGGCTCGCTGGGCGACCAGTTTGTAAAGAACCTGAGCGAAGCCAATAGTTTCCTGTTTGACGGCGGAGATTTGGTTATCAATTTGATGTTTGACAGCGGCGGTATGCGCTTTAGCCCCCAAAGCAGTGATTTGGCCGGCACAAGCTGGATTGTTACCGGCCACAACAATGGCCGGGGCGGCGTGGTCAGCTCAATTATCGGCACCGAAATAACCGCCGACTTTGGCGCGGACGGCGTTATCAGCGGCTCGGCGGGCTGTAACACCTACAGCGGCGAGTACCAGGCTGAAGGCGACGCCATCACCATTAGCCTGCTGCCGGTATCTATTATGACCGCCTGCGAATCCCCGGAAGGGATTATGGAGCAGGAGCAGGAATACCTGGCCGCCCTCGGCACCGCGGCCACCTATCAAATTAGCGGCAACAGCCTGGAACTGCGCACCGCCGAAGGCTCGCTTGCCGTAACCTTTGAACCGGCGCAATAAACCCTGCCCTAATTCATATTTTTTCAATAATTCGGAGTAAAGACTGGAGCAGTTTCTAAAACTGCTCCAGTCTAAAAACCAGTCTAAACACGTTTTCCCCTTTTATTGAGAAGATACCCTAATTCCATTGGTCACAAGTTAAGCATTGATAGAAAAAGTCAAATTGACGTTAGTTCGTTAACAACTGAATAATTTGCGTTAAGGTAGCCGTCAACTAAGATGT
>RFJF01000327.1 GCA_003695455.1 Chloroflexota bacterium | reverse complement strand
TGCGAATGGCGAATGTGCGAATGGCGAATGTACAAACTTGCCACCTGCCACCTGCCAAATTGTCAATCCCGTTGTCGTCCCTGTGGGGGTTGTCTGGCCCCCTTCATTTTTAAATTAGCGGCAAGTTGTTAAGAAGCTGCGAGGATTTTTGGGCAGGGAATCAAAAACGGGACGAGAAATAACTCCTCGCCCCGTGCTTTGTGAATGTGGTAGCGTAAATCGGCGGCCTGACTCCAGCCCCCGGGCCTCTGATTCTACATATGAATGGCGTGGCCCAGCGCCGCGTGGGCGGCTTCCATAATTGCCTCACTCATGGTGGGGTGGGGGTGAACCGTGCCGGCCAATTCTTCGAGGGTAGTTTCAAGGCCAATCATGCCGGTGGGGCCGGCTACCATCTCGGTGACGTGCGCGCCAATCATATGCACGCCCAGCACCTCGTTATATTTGTCCTCGGCCACAATTTTTACAAATCCGGCGTTTTCGGCCATGCCCAGCGCCTTGCCGTTAGCCTGAAAGGCAAACTTGCCCACTTTCACGGCGTATCCCTGTTCGCGGGCCTGCGCCTCGGTCAGCCCCACCGAGCAGACTTCGGGGTGGGTGTAGGTGCAGCGCGGCATATTCTGGTACTTGAGCGGCCGGGTTTCCTGCCCGGCAATCGCCTCGGCGGCAATGATGCCCTGGGCGCTGGCTACGTGCGCCAGCGCCAGCTTGCCGGTCACATCGCCAATGGCAAAAATGTTGGGCACGTTGGTGCGCATCTGGTCATCAATTTTGATGAACCCGCGCTCGTCTACCTCAACCCCGGCGGCTTCCAGCCCGATGCCGCTGCTGTTGGGGGCCACGCCAATGGAAACCAGCGCCATCTGCGCCGTGATTTGGTCGGTTTTGCCGTCTTTGCTCACGGTCAGGGTTACGCTGTCGCCGTGGTCTTCTACTTTTTCCACCCGTGTGCCAACGTGAGTTTTGATGCCGGCCCGCTTGAACTGGCGCTCCATTTCCTTGCCAATTTCCTCATCTTCCAGCGGCAGAACCGTGGGCAGCATTTCGATGACGGTCACATCGGCGCCGTAGTTGCTGAACACGTAGGCAAATTCCATGCCAATGGCCCCGGCCCCAATGACGGCAATTGATTTTGGCGCTTCGGTCAGTTCCAGTGCCTGCCGGGCGGTGAGCAGCGTTTTGCCGTTAATTTCAATGCCCGGAAAAAGCCGCGCCCGCGCGCCCGTTGCCAGAATAATATTTTTGGCGCTGTGTACTTCGCCATTGACTTCCACTTCTGTGGCGCTGACCAGCACACCCGCGCCGTCAATGACGTCAATCTTGTTTTTCTTCATCAAAAAGCCAATGCC
Organism: Chloroflexota bacterium; assembly: GCA_003695455.1. GTDB lineage: Bacteria > Chloroflexota > Anaerolineae > 4572-78 > J111 > J095. The sequence continues at coordinate 10,788 of RFJF01000327.1, read as the reverse complement.
TTTGACCAGCCGCCCGCTGACCTGCCGGCTTCGTTTGTGGGCCACGCTGTAATCAAGTTGCAGATTATCAAAACTGAAACCAAAGGTTTTGCCTTCGGTGAGCAGGTGAGCTACCTCGGCGTTGCGGATGAGTGATTTGGTGGGGATGCAGCCCCAGTTGAGGCAAACGCCGCCCATGTGTTCGCGTTCTACCACGGCGGTTTTTTGGCCCAGTTGGGCCGCTTTAATGGCTGCTACATAGCCGCCGGGGCCGCCGCCAATGACAATGGTATCGTAATTACCCATAATTGTTACCTTTCTGAATTTGATGCGCCTGTTTTGAAGGGTGAATCTGCGGAGAAGTATACCATATTCGCGGGTGAACCAGAAAGTTGCCGCAAATTGTTTGAATTTGTGTAACCTTTTTCCGGGGTGTGCGTCTAAAACAACAGAAGCCGGAAAAATCCAAAATTTGCTGTGAATTTTATTTTTAATAAAGGAGAGAAAAATGAACCTTAATGAACATACGGTAGACAGAGTTGTGCGGATTATTTTGGGATTGGCGCTCATCTGGTTTGGCTTTTTTCAAATGATGGGCGGCTGGGGACTGGTGGTTGGTTTTGTGGGCTTTATTCCGCTGATTACCGGCGCTATTGGCTGGTGCCCGTTGTACTCAGTGTTCAAAATCAACACCCGCGGCAATTCGTAACAATCGGCGTTAAGTTGTTTGAAATGCAAAGCCCTGCCAATCCCGACAGGGCTTTATTTTTGAAAGGTTACTATGGTTGCAGAAATTAATGCCCAGACATTTGAGAAAAAAGTGTTGCAGGCCCGGCAGCCGGTACTGGTAGAAGTGTGGGCGCCGTGGTGCGGCCCCTGCAAAGCAATGGCGCCGGTGCTGGAAAAAGTAGCCGTCCAACACGCGGGGCAGGCTCAAGTTTTTAAATTGAACGCCGATAACAATGCTGAACTGGTCAAGCAGTTTAAAGTGATTGGCATTCCTACGCTGCTGTTTTTTGCGCACGGCCGGCTGGTAGACCGCAAAACCGGCGTGCAATCGGAGCAGGCCATCACCCGGCAGCTTTCACCGCTGTTTGAGTACACAGAAAGCGATGCCGCGCAGCGGGAAATTACCGGGTTGTTCAGAGTGCCGTTCAAAGGCTGGTTCAAAAAAGTTTTTGGCTAACAATTTTTGCAAGGTGGTGTTTCAACTTGGCGCACACCGTTTTTAGTGTACAATATAGTGGAACCGCTGAACATTGAACCAATCTCTGACCCAAGGTGACAGATACAATGATAGAAAAACACGAACCTGCCTATATTACAATTGTTGAAGGCCCGCCCCCGGATTTTCACGATGTGTCCAACGAGTGGTCGGTGGCAATTTTGGAAGGCCGTGAACGCGCCGAAATTGCCATGTGCGAAATGCGGGCATTTGATGGCCCCAAACTGGTGAAGCGCTGCAATGACGCCTGGCGAGAGGGTCGCCCGGCCCGGCTGGATTTCCCCACCGGCGACGGTATGCGCGGCGAACTTGATATCATCGCCATTCGCTGGGAAGAAGTGGAAGAAGGCCACAAAGTTTATTTGTGGGTAAATATTTAAAAATTACCGCCAAACAGAAAATATTTGCGAGCTAAAACCCGCCCCCGTTCAATTGGAGGCGGGTTTTTTATTTGAGGGGAAGAATAACGGTAATGCTGGTACCGCGGCCGGTGGTGCCGCGCCCCACCGTCAGCGAGCCGCCCACTGCGGCTGTCCGTGTTTGCAGGTTGGCTAACCCCACTCCGCCTTTGTGCGCGGGCCGGGCGGCAACTTCGGCGGCGTCAAACCCTTTGCCGTCATCGGAAATGGTCAGGTACAACTGCGATTCTTCCACCGCTACGCCCAGCCGCACGTGTTGGGCCTGCGCGTGCTTGCGCACGTTGAGCAACCCCTCTTGTGCAATACGCATCAACCCCAGTTTTTGCGAATCAGACAATGCGATGTCTGAATCATCAAGTTTGTACTGAAAATCAACCGGCGGGCCGCCGCGCTGGTGGTGAATTTCAATGGCGTAGGCCAGATAATCACGCAGCGATTCCGCGTTGTCATCCAGCGTGGGCGGGCGCAAATCCTGAATGAGCGCCCGCACCTGCCCCGAGGCCACCTGCGCCCGCTCTTCAAGCTGGGCCAGCTCTGCGGCCAGCATGTCAATGCGGTTGTGTTCCAGCATTTTGCGGCAAATGCCCGCCTGCAAGCCAATTTGCAGTGTAGTCTGGGCCACGCCATCGTGCAGTTCTTTGGCGGTGTAGCGCCGTTCGCTTTCAAGTGCGTCAAGCACAGGTTGATTTTCCTGTTCAATCATGGGGGTGTCTCCCTCAATTGTTATTTTGCTGGCCGGGTTCCTTGCCTGCCGGGAGGTTAATGGGCAGTTCCGTGTCGGTCAAATCCAGCGAAATAGTGTACTGTCCTTCTTCTTCCGGTGAGTAGGCGCGGGCCACAAGCCGGTAAGTATCACTTTTGGGTGCAACGTAGTTGGCAATGGCTGCTTGTTTGGCAAAAAAATCATCGTTCACATACAGCAGTTCGCCGCTGCTATCGTACAGTGACAAATATGTATCCAGCGTGTCAGAATCCATGCGAACGGTGATAAAAGTATCTTCTTCGGCCTCAAAAGTCCAAGTGTGCTGCTCGCCGGCCTTCAGCGTGCGGGTAACCACCTGCCCTGATTCCAGCGTGCCGGAACTTTCAAGGCTGTCGGCCACCGACAGCAAAATTTCATACACGCCGGCCTGATTTCCATCTGGCTGCGCCGATTTGACCACCACCTGATATTCTCCGGCGGTTGCAACAGGAAAATCAAGCAGGGCCGCATTCAATTCGCCGCCGCTGTCATCATCGGCGGTGATAAGCTGGCCGTCCGGGTCAAACAGTTCCAGGTAGGTATCCAGTTGGTTTGATTGAATTTTGATGCTGATGTAACTGTCTGCCTCGGCTTCAAAACTCCAGGTGTCAATCTGCCCTGGTCTGAGCGAGGCCTGCACCGATTCACCCACCGGCAGCGGCCCGCCGCCGGCCTTGATTTTGACCGGTTTGAGGGTGATTTCGTACTGGCCGCCCTCGTCTGCAGAGAGGGCGCGCGCCACCACGGTGTAGGTGTCGTTGGCGGGCAGCACAAACGCGTCAATCATGGCGTTTGTGCCGTCCGGCCCATCGTCATTTTCAGCAATGATGGTGTCGTTGGCGTCGCGGAGTTCCAGAAACGTATCAAACTCCGGCGAAACCATACTGACGTTGATAATTTGCCCGGCCTCGCCGGCAAAGTTCCAGCGATGGCTGCGCCCCGGTTTCAGCAATCCGCTTTGGGTTTTGCCCACAGCCAGCGGCCCGCCGCCGCTCGATTGTTGGCTGCTGTTCAGGGTGAGGGTAACCAGACCGGTGCTGGCAATGGTGTGCGCCCGAATGGTGTAAACGCCGTCGGCAGGCAGTTCAAAGTCAATAATTTCCGGGTTGAGGTTGCCGCCGCTGTCGTCATCTTGTGTGAGCAGTGCGCCATCCGGCCCGTAGAGTGACAGAAATGGGTCAATGCCCTGCTCGCCCTGAACCCCCACCGAGAGGTACGCGCCTTTTTGCCCCTGGTAGCGCCATTTGAAACCCTCTTCAGACAGCACCGCGTTGCGGTTTTCTCCGTCGGTCAGCATGCCGCCGCCAATAGTGGGATGCCCGCCGGTCAGCGCCAGCGCGTAATTGCCCATTTGCCCGCCGTATCCCCTGATTTTTATTGCGTACATCCCGCTTTTGGTTAGCAGGGTATCAAACAAAGCAGCGTTGAGTGTGTTGGCGCTGTCATCGCTGCCGGCAATCAATTCGCCGTCCGGGTTGAACAGTTCCAGGTAGCTGTCAAAATTACCGTTAAGTACCACGTTCACCCGTTCGCCGGCCTTGCCCTCAAATACCCACTCATCCACGGCAGAAGGTTCGTCAATTACCCCTTCTTTAATTTCATTGTAGGTGATGACCGGCGCGTCGGCGGCAACCGGGCTTTGCAACGATTTGATTTGTTCGGTGGCTGCAACAACCGGTTGCGGAGGTTGTGGCGGCAGCATCGCCGGTTTGGGGGTTGGGGTTGTATTATTGCAGGCTGTTGTAATCCCCACAATTAAAACAGCCACTACAAAAAACAGATTTTTCATTAGCCTCATCTTTTTATAGTAATCAAACAGATTTTATTGTAGCACGTTTGATGGACGGTAGCCACATCAGCCGGCCCTTTTTTACGCCCGCTTTACGATAGCTTTATCCAGAGTTTACTTATTTTGGCTGCGCAGAATGATATAATGAACGTGTGGGCGTAGGCTCACACGCCGTTTTGTCCTAAATTTATGTGGTGTGGCCGAATATGAAAATTTTCTTTATTTGCCCTGATTTTGAACATCCGTCCGGCGGTATAAAAATGATTTACACGCAGGTGAAAATTCTGCGTGAACACAATTTTGAAGCGTTTGTACTGCATTTTAACACCGGTTTCCGGCTCAACTGGCTCGATATTCAGGTCCCGGTAGTGTACATGGACGGCAACCCGCCTATTTCTCCCGGCGATACGGTGGTCATCCCGGAAGGTTTCCCTAACCAGATGAAGGGATTGACCGCCGGAAATCTGCACAAGGTTGTTATTGCGCTCAACCTGCACTACATCTTTGAGGCCCTGCCTCCCGGCGAAAGCTGGCGGCAGTACGGCATCAGCGCGGTCATCACCTCATCAGACGTAATGGCAGAGTACATTCGTTGGGCTATGGGGGTATCCAGGGTGGGCGTGGTAAATACGGCAGTTAATCCCCGGCTTTATTATCCCCAACCAGACCGGCAAAAGCTGCAAATTGCCTACATGAGTCGCAAAGATTTGCACACACCGCACATCAGAAAAATCCTGACGGCGCGCGGCGACACCTATCGGAATGTTGAATTTATCCCGCTTGAAGATTTACCGGAGGCTGAATACGCCCGCGTGCTGCGTGAGTCTGTGATTTACCTGACCACCTCGCCGTTTGAAGGGGCCAATCTGTCGGTGCTTGAGGCCATGGGGTGCGGCTGTATTTGCGTGGGCTACGACGGCATTGGCGGCAAGGAATACATTGTTGGCGAAGGCCCGTGGCAAAACTTTGTGCGCGCCGAAAGCATGAATTATCTGGATGCGGCCATGCTGCTGCACGCCACCCTGCGCAAAATCACCGCCCGTCACCCGGATGTTGAACGTATCCGGCGTAACGCGCTGGCAACGGCGGCGCAATACAGCCTGCGCCGCGAACGCAACGACATTATCAATTTTTGGACGGAATTTCAGGCAGCCTGCCGGTTGCCTGTGCCGCAGCACAGTTATCAGGCAGGTTAGCCCATGGTAATGGTTTCTGCTCCGGATACGCTCAGCATGGCGTTTCAATATCATCGGGCCGGGCATTTGGCGCAGGCCGAGCAAATGTACCGGCAAGTGCTGCACACCAACCCGCGCTGCGCCGAAGCCCTGCATTTGCTGGGGCTGTTGGCGCATCAGCAGGGCCACCATCAACTGGCGCTGGATAACATTGAACAGGCCATTGCCGCCGACGCTGCCAACCCGGTGTACCACAGCAGCCGGGGCATGGTCGCCCGGCAGTTGGGCCGGCTGGATGAAGCCGCCGGCAGCTACGCGCAGGCGGTGCGGCTCAACCCGGCCGAGGTGGATGACCGGGCCAGTCTGGCCCTGCTGCTGGCGCAACTGGGCCAGTTTGATGACGCCGCCCTCCATTTTAGGCGGGTGGTGCAGCAGCAGCCGGATAACGTGGAGGCTCGCTACAATTTGGGCGTGGTGTTGGGCAAACTGGGTAACCTGGCCGAAGCCCGGACCTGTTTTGAACACGTCATTTCTCAAGCGCCCAACAACGCAGAAGCGCACAATAATTTGGGCGTTATTTTTGACCGTCTGGGCCAGCTGGATGCCGCCATCACGCACTTTCATCACACCTTGCGACTCCAGCCGCACAACGCAGAAGCGTACAACAATTTGGGCGTGGCGCTGGGCAAACAGGGTCTCAATGACGATGCCGTAACCTGTTTTCAGGAAGCCGTGCGCCTGAACCCCAATTATGTGGATGCCTGGTACAATCTGGGCAACCGGCTGCACATTCTGGAGCGGTTTACCAACGCCATTGCCGCCTTTGAGCAGGTGTTGCGCTTGCAGCCCAATCACGCCGGGGCGCAGAACAATCTGGGGGTGGTACACCTTACGCTGGGCAACATTGAAGCCGCTGACACCGCCTTTCGTACCAGTTTGCAGGTGCAGCCCGCCGATGCCGAAGCCCACTACAATCTGGGCGTCATTCTGGCCCGGCAAGATAAACTGGATGACGCGCTCGCTCACTACCACCGGTCGCTCAAACTGCGCCCGGACAAACTGCGCCAACTTGAAATGGAAACCCTCTGCCCGGCAATTATGGCCAGCAACGCTGAAATTGACCGCTGGCGTGCCAAAATTGAGGCGGCCCTGGATTGCTACCCGGCCGGCGCGTTCAACCTGAACCACTGGCTGGGCCGCCTGTCGGCCTCTAACGCCCAGCCGCCATTTTACCTGCACTACCAGGGCCGCAACGACAGGCCCATCAAAGAAAAGTTTGCCCGCCTGTTTGCCGCGCCCGCACCTCGTTCAGGAACGCACCACCGCCCCAACGCCGGCGCGCACCACATCGGCTTTTTTGTGTCTCGCCGCAACGAAAGCCTGTTTGTCTCGTTGATGGGCGGCATCATCAACCATCTGACATCGCCTGATTTAAAACTGACCATTATTTGCCCCGCCGCCGGAGTTGATTTAATCAGGCCGTACATAAAAAACCGGCGGGTTCACTACCTGCCGGTGGCCGGCAGTCTGAGCCAGGTGATTGAGCAAATTGCCACAGCCCGGCTGGATTTGCTGTACTACTGGGAAGTGGGCAGTCGGGCGGCCAACTATTTTCTGCCGTTTTTCCGGCTGGCGCCGGTGCAGGTTACGTCGTGGGGGGTGCTCAGCACCACCGGTCTGCCGCAGATGGATTACTACATTTCCAGTACCCTGTTTGAGCCGCCCAACGCCGAGGATTTTTACACCGAAATGCTGGTTCAGTTGCCCACGCCGCTGGCGTATGCCTATCGCCCGCAATTGCCCACACCGTTGAAAGACCGCGCCCAACTTGGCCTGCCGGAGGACGCGCATCTGTATTTTTGCCCGCAAAACCGGCTCAAATTTCACCCCGATTTTGACGCGCTGCTGGCCGGCGTGCTGCGCCGCGACCCGCGCGGGCAGGTACTGCTCATCACCCGCACCGACCAGCGTTTTCTGGATGCCCTGTTTTTGCGCCGTTTTGAGCAGGCTCACGCCGATGTCATTGACCGCATCAAAATTTTGCCCCAGCAAAATTACCCCACCTACCTGAATCTGGTGGCGGCGGCTGATGTGCTGCTCGATACGGTACACTTTGGCGGCGGCATCACCACCTACGATGGGTTGGCGCTGGGCACGCCAATTGTAACGTTGCCGGCCAATTTTATGCGGGGCCGAATGGCGCTTGGCTGTTACAACTACATTGGGGTGCTGGATGGCGTAGCCAACACCCCGGACGATTACGTGGGGATTGCGGTTCGGCTGGGTACAGAGCCAGACTACCGCGCCCACGTCAGCCGGGTTATCCGGGCCGCCAACGGCCAGCTTTTTGAGGACGAACGTGTTGTCCGTGAAACGGAACGATTTTTCAGGGCTGCCATAGACCGTGCGGCAGCGGGTTGAATGGTGGTGTAGATGGCTAACGTAACCACCCTGGCTGACCGGTTGAATTTTGGGTTTCAGTACCATCAGGCCGGCCAGCTTGAGCAGGCAGAATGGCAGTACATGCAGGTGCTCACCGGTTATCCGGATTGCGCCGAGGCGTTGCATTTGATGGGGCTGCTCAAACACCAGTCCGGGCACCCCAACCAGGCGCTCGACTACCTGCGCCGGGCCATCCGCGCCGACGGCGCTTCACCCATCTACCACAGCAGCATCGGCATGGTGTACCAATCGCTGCAACAGTTTGACCAGGCCGTACAGAGTTACCAGACCGCCCTGCAACTCAACCCCAACGATGCCGGCGACCACTACAATTTGGCTGTAACGCTGGTCAGCGCCGGGCAGGCCAATGCAGCCATCAAACATTTTCAGGCCGCCATTCAGTTGCAGCCCAATTTCATTGAAGCACATTACGGGTTAGGGCTGGCGCTGAAACAGCTTGGCCGCTGGGCCGAAGCAACCGCACAATTTCACCAGACGTTGCAAATCAATCCCCAATTTGGCGATGCCTACCTTCAACTGGGCGATACCCTCCGGGAGCAGGGCCAAATGGACGGCGCAGAGGCGTGCTACCAAACCGCGTCGCAACTGCATCCCAACCAGGTTGAACCGCACCACAAATTGGGGCTGGTGTACCTGAAAACCGGCGCGTTTGCCAAAGCCGAAGCCAGCCTGAAGCGTGTCATTGCCCTGCAACCCAACCACGCCCAGGCCCACAACGATTTGGGCGCGGCCTGCTGGCAGCAGCGGCGCGTTGACGATGCCATTGCTCACTACCGGCAAGCGCTCCTGCTTTCGCCCAACCTGGCAGAGGCGTACAATAATCTGGGTGTGGCCTACCAGAGCCAGGGCCGCTTTGCAGAAGCAGTAGACACACTGCGGCAGGCCATCCGGCTTGACCCCACCGCCGCCGGCACGCACTACAATCTGGCCGTGTTGCTGGCCCGGCAGGACAAAATTGGCGAAGCCGCCGAATGTTACCGGCAGGCGCTGGCGCTTGAACCGGATAACCTGCTGTGGCAACTGGAGATGGATACCCTCTGCCCGGCAATTATGCCCAACAAAGCCGCCATTGACCGCTGGCGGGCGCAACTGGATGCCGCGCTGAAAAACTACGCCCCCGGCAGTATCAACCTGGCCGACTGGCTGCCGCAACTGGCCGCCGGTAACGCCTACCCCACCTGGCATCTGGCCTACCACGGCCGCAACGAGCGACCCTTTCGCCAGACGTACGCCCGCCTGTTCCAAACCGCCGAAACACCGCCTGCCCGCCATCGCGTTAAAGCCGGTGCAGCCGGGCCGTACCGGGTTGGTTTTTTGGTGACAGAACGGCACGAGCACATTTTTTTGAGCCTGACCAAAGGGCTGCTCAACCATTTTTCTGCGCCCGATTTGCACATCTCCGTTATTTGCCCGCCCGCCAGTGTGCCCAAAATACAGGCGGCGCTCACCAATCCCCGGATTGATTTTGTAACCCTGCCGCCCGATTTGGCGCAGGCCGTGGCCGCCGTCAAATCTGCCGGGTTTGACCTGATTTACTACTGGGAAGTAGGCAGCGACTCTGCCAACTATTTTCTGCCGTTTTTCCGGCTGGCCGCGGTGCAGGTTACAAGCTGGGGAACGCCCACCACCACCGGCATCCCCCAAATGGATATGTACCTCTCCAGCAGTTTGCTGGAAGGTGATGGCGCCGAGGCCCACTACTCGGAAAAATTGGTCATTCTGCCCGTTCTGCCCACCTGTTTCCAGCGGCCCGCCCTGCCGTCGCCGCTGAAACCGCGCTCGGCGCTGGGGCTGGCCGACGGCGACCACATTTACCTGTGCGTGCAGAACCTGCTCAAAATTCACCCCGATTTCGATTCAATCCTGGCCCAAATTTTGCAGCGCGACCCGCAGGGACGGCTGGTTCTGCTCAACACCGATGTGCAACTGTGGAGCGAAAAACTGCTGGCTCGCTTCCGGGCCGGCATGCCCAACGTGGTGCATCGCGTGCAGTTTTTGCCGCGCCTGCCTGCCGCCGATTTTCTCAACCTGATTGCCGTGGCCGATGTTGTGCTGGACACGGTACACTACAGCGGCGGCAACACCGCCCACGAGGCGCTGGCCGTGGGTACGCCCATCGTTACCCTGCCCGGCGAATTTGCCCGCAGCCGGCTGACGCTGGCCCGCTACAAAGCGATGGGCGTGATGGATTGCGTGGCAACCAACCCGCCGGATTATGTCAATATTGCTCTGCGGCTGGGTACAGACCCGCGCTACCGAAACGCCATCAAATCAAAAATTCTGGCCGCCAACAGCGTGCTTTTTGACGATTTGCAAGCAGTCCGTGCAATGGAAAACTTCTTCCGGCAGGCCATTCAAACCGCCGGAAATCATTGAAAAATACCAAACCAATGCATCCCGTAACCAACACGCTCACCACAGGCTTTCAACTTCACCAATCCGGGCAACTGGCTCAAGCCGAAAACGCCTACCGTCAGGTGCTGGCCCGCGACCCGGCCAACGCCGAAACGTTGCACTTGCTGGGCCTGCTCATGGTGCAGACCGGCCGCCCGCACGATGCCCTGCGCCTGATTTTGCAGGCCATCGAATCTGATTCTGGCGTGGCGGTGTACCACAGCAGCGCGGCAATGGTGTACATGCTGCTGGGCAACGCGGCGCAGGCCGCAGCCTGCTACCGGGCCGCCCTGCAGCGTAACCCAAACGACGCCGGCGACTGGCAAAATTTGGGCGAGGCGCTGGAGCAGGATGGCAAACTGGCCGAAGCCGAAACCGCTTTTCGGCGGGCCGCGACGCTGCAACCCGGCTCTGCCGCCGCGCACGCCCGGCTGGGCGCGGTGCTGGAGCGGCTGGACCAGCTTGAATCTGCCGCCGCCGAGCTGCGGCAGGCGGTGAAGCTGGACCCCAACCTGGCTCCGGTTCACCGGCGGCTCGGTTCGGTGCTGGAAAAATTGGGCCAGCCCAACGCGGCGCGGATTAGCTTTGGCCGGGCGCTCTCC
>RFJF01000326.1 GCA_003695455.1 Chloroflexota bacterium | reverse complement strand
GTGCTCATCTGTGTAAATCTGTGCAAAAATCCAGCATGTTACTTAAAATGTAGGGTAGCCAGCTACCAAAGTACAGATTTCAGATTCCAGGGTACAGGTACAGGTTGCACACATGTTGCAATACCGTTCCAAACGCCAATTGCCCCAACATTTTGCGGCCTTAGCACCTGAAATCTGCACAAACCAGTTTACGGTAGCTTGCAATACATCATTTAAATCGCAAATCGTAAATCTGAATTCACAAATTAAATTGACGGGTCGTTGTCAAATTTCTTTAGAATGATGGTGGCATTTCGGCCGCCCAACCCAAATGAGTTGGATAACGCCACCTGCACATCTGCCGGACGTGCCTGATTGGGGGTATAATCGAGGTCGCACTCAGGATCGGCCGTTTGGTAGTTGATGGTGGGCGAAATGATACCATCGGTTAAGGTTTTCACGCAAACCATTGCCTCTAACGCCCCGGCCGCGCCATACAAATGGCCGGTCATTGATTTGGATGAGGTTATTGCAACGTCGTAGGCGTGTTCGCCCAACACCTGTTTGATGGCTTTGGTTTCAACTTTATCATTCAACCGGGTGCCGGTTCCGTGAGCGTTGATGTAATCAATTTCAGTGGGGTCAATGCCGGCCCGGGCAATTGCCCGCTGCATCGAGAGAATTGCACCGTAGGCGTCTTCTCGCGGGGCGGCCATATGGTTGGCATCCACCGAGGTGCCGTAGCCAATAAACTCGGCCAGAATGTTGGCCCCCCGCTTTTTGGCGTGTTCCAGTTCTTCCAGCACCAGCACCACCGAACCTTCGCTCATGACAAATCCGGTGCGGTTTAAATCGAACGGTTTGCAGGCTCCGGCCGGGTCGTCATTTTCTTCGGCCAGCGCTTTCATCACGTTAAAGCTGGAAATAATCAGCCGGTTCACAGCCGCTTCCGAACCGCCGGCAATCATCGCGTCGGCATCGCCGCGTTTGATAATTTCAAACGCCTCGCCCAGCGAGTTGGTGCCGGTAGCGCAGGCCGTACTAACACACAGATTTGGCCCCATCAAATTGTAATCAATGGCTACGTGGGCCGCAGCGGCATCTGGCAAAAGCATGGTGATAAAAAACGGGCTGACCCGCCCCGGCCCGCGATTGTTGAGCGTGTTGTACTGCTCAATGCTTGAATCCATACCCCCCACACACGAGCCGATGACCAGCCCCACCCGTTCGCGGTTGGTGCCGTTATTCAGCAGCCCGGACTCTTCAATGGCCTGCCGCGAGGCTTCGCGGGCAAAGTGGGTGTAGCGGTCCAGCCGGCGCGCTTCGCGGCGGCCAAATATTTTGGCCGCGTCAAAATTTTTCACCTCGCCGCCAAATTTTGTTGCCAGGTCCGAGGTATCAAAGCGCTCAATCAGGGCAATGCCGCTTTTGCCGGCCTTTAAATTCTGCCAGGACTCCTCAACGGTATTCCCCACCGGGGTCACAGCGCCCATTCCGGTAATCACTACACGACGTTCCATCCTGCCATTCCTCCACACAAATGTTTTGTCTCAAAATTTGGGTTGATTGTTGATCCGGCAAATTATACCCCACAACCTGAAGCTAATAACACCCAATTATCCAAAAAGCGACGCCGAATAGCCTGATTTTAAGCAATTGTTTGCCGGTGTGCGGCGGCGCAATGATTATTTTGGGTTTTTTGGAGACCAATAAATTTGCCCCGGTATTTTCTCTGTTTGCTTTGCATCCGGCCCTACGCTATACTATTTAACTTGCATTTGTTACCATTTCACAGGGCGTAGTTATGTTTGAAAAGCAGTACGATGTAATTGTGGTGGGCGGCGGGCACGCCGGCATCGAGGCGGCGGCGGCGGCGGCCAATATGGGCGCGCAAACCCTGCTGCTGACCATTTCTTTGGATACCATTGGCTGGATGAGCTGCAACCCCAGCGTGGGCGGCTCGGCCAAAGGGCATCTGGTGCGAGAAATTGACGCGCTGGGCGGCGTGATGGGCCGGCTGATTGACCAGACCCACATCCAAATCAGGTTGCTGAACCACACCAAAGGGCCGGCGGTTCACGCCCTGCGCGCCCAGGCCGATAAAAAACGGTACGCCGTGGCTGCCCAGCAATTGCTGGAAAACACACCCAATTTGCACATCAAACAGGCCATGGTGGAAGGGCTGCTGGTGCAGGGCGACCGGATTCAGGGCGTGCAAACGCAACTGGGCACCCGCTACCGGGCCAACGCCGTGGTGCTGACCACCGGCACGTTTCTGAGCGGGCGCATCATCACCGGCGATTCGATTACCGAAGGCGGGCGCGCCGGCGAAAAAGCCGCCATGCGGCTATCAACCTCGCTGCGCGAGCTGGGCTTTACGCTGGGCCGGCTCAAAACCGGCACGCCGCCCCGCATAGACGCCCGCACCATTGATTTCAGCCAAACAGATGTCCAGACCGGCAGCGACGAACCGCTCTACTT